>DASPOP010000368.1:0-4109 GCA_035625955.1 Steroidobacteraceae bacterium
GTGGTGCAGGCGGTGCTGCTCTGGGGGACGACACTCGCTCTCAAGCGCGTGCGGTGATCTCATGGGGCGAGGGCCCGGGCGGCGAGCCGCCCGGGTCCGTCCGTGAGCTGCGAGGAGTCTCAGAGTGCCTTGGTGAGGCGACTGAAGCCGCTGCGCACCTTGAGCGCGAGCAGGACCAGCATCACGCCGAAGGCGATCGCATAGATCCCAAAGAGCCACAGCAGCGTCAGTGCTCCGACCGCCGGCTGCGCGATCAGCAGCACGCCGAAGATCACCGAGGCGAGACCCGCGAGGATCAGCCACACCTCGCCCGCCAGTTGCTTGCGCAGCCGAATCGCCGCCGTGATCTCGAGCAGTCCCGTGGCGATCGCCCAGATGGCGACGTAGAAGACCAGCGCGATCGCCGTGGCCTGCGGGCTGTAGAAAGTGAGGGCGCCGATCACGATGCCGGTCAACCCGACGAGCAGCAGGACCCACCAGTCCTCGTGCACCTTGCGGCCCGAGATGGCATGGGCGACGTTCACGACGCCGTCGGCGAAAATCACGATGCCGAAGGCGAGCGTCAGCGACAGCAGCGAGATGCCCGGACTCGCGAGGATCACGATTCCAAACAGGATCCAGAACAGGCCGCGCAGTACGGTCATCCACCAGTAGCGCGACAGAATTTCCCCGATCATGTCGTCCTCCCAGCGCTTGCGCAGCGCAGCAGATGGAGCGGAGGCACCAAACGTGAACGTGACCGACGTCCACATCTGCGTGCGAAGCTCGTCAAGGAATGAAGAGCCGGCGCTTCTTAATGTTAACTCAGGCTTGGCAAACGGCGCGGATTCTTAAATCTTCGCTCGCATGTCGCATGCATTACCCGCCGAACTGCCTTTGTCGCTCATCGAGCGGCTGCGCGCCGAGGGCATTGCCACGCTCGAAGCCTGGGTCGCGCTCGGGCGCCGTCGCCGCCAGATCTTCGGCGTGACGCGCGCCGCGGTCGAGCAGCTCGACGCGCTCGCCAAAGCGGCGCTGAGAGTCAAAGCCTAAAGAGCGCCCGCGCCGGCGGCGGTCAGCGCAGCCGGTCGGGGCTTGCAACGGCCGCCGAC
Organism: Steroidobacteraceae bacterium; assembly: GCA_035625955.1. Classification (GTDB taxonomy): domain Bacteria; phylum Pseudomonadota; class Gammaproteobacteria; order Steroidobacterales; family Steroidobacteraceae; genus 13-2-20CM-66-19. The sequence continues at coordinate 1,092 of DASPOP010000368.1, forward strand.
GCCACCTCATGGTGGTGGTGCTCGTATGCGCCGCTCAATGCGGCGATCGGCAGCGCTGCCGTCCAAAGACCACAGGCCACCAACCCCGCACCGAGCAACCGCGCCCATGAGCCGCCCGGGCTCGGCAGCCGCGCACCGACGAAGCTCAAGCCCGCCATCGCCGGCACCGTGCCGAGTCCGAAGGCGATCATGGTCGCGGCACCGTTCGACGCTGCGCCGGCGACCGCCGCCGCCAGCAGCACCGAGTACACGAGCCCGCAGGGCAACCAGCCCCACAGGAGCCCGAGCACCAGGGCGCGCGCGGAGGGGGACGCGGGAAGCGAGACGCGCGCGCGGGGAGCCAGGCGCCGCCAGAGCCGCGCTCCCCAACGCTCCGGGAGCTTGAGCCAGCGCCCGCGCGAGGTGCCGCTCAAGGCGATATCGAGGCCGATCACGACGATCACGATCGCCGTGGCCAGGCGCAGTATTTCGCTCCAGCGCGAAACGGCGAAGGCGAAGCCCGCGGCCGCGCCGAGCGCCCCGGCGATGGCACCGGCCGTCCCATAGCTCGCGATGCGCCCGAGGTGATAGAGGAACAGCTGCCGGTTGCGGCCCGCGCCGCCGGGGACTGCGCCGAGGGCCGTCGCGATGCCGCCGCACATCCCTAAGCAGTGCGTGCTGCCGAGCAGGCCGGCGAGGAACGCGGTCACCCAGGTCAGCTCAGGCATCGCGCGAGTCCGGCGCCGAGGGCGGTGGCGCGCGATCGTCGTCGAGGAGAATCTGCACGCCGGGAGAATCGAGGTCGTCGAACTGTCCGGAGCGCACCGCCCAGAAGTACGCCCAGACCGACAACGCGAGCAGCAGGAGACCGAGCGGGATCAGGAGGTAGACGACGCTCATGCGTGCGCCACCTTGCTGAGCGGTGCCGACTGCGACACAGAGCGGACGTCCCCCCGATCGAGCAGCCGCATGGCATTCAACACCACGAGCAGCGAGCTTCCCGACATGCCGAGCGCCGCCATCCACGGCTCGACGAGTCCGCTCGCAGCGAGCGGCACCGCGGTCAGGTTGTAGAGCACCGCCCAGGCGAGATTCTGGCGGATGATCCGCAGCAGCCGCCTCGAGGTCTCGATGGCGCCGCTCAAGGGTGCGAGCCCCTCGCCGAGCAGGATGAGGTCGGCGCTCACCTTGGCGAGCTCCGTGCCGCCGGCGATGGCGACCGAGACGTCCGCTGCGGCGAGCACCGGCGCGTCGTTGACACCGTCACCGACCATCACGACCCGATGGCCCTCGCTGCGCAATGCCCGCACCAGGGCCAGCTTGCCCTCGGCGGTGACGTTTGCGCTGGCCGCGACGTTGCCGAGCTGACGCGCCGCCGCCGCGACCGGGCCTGTCCGGTCGCCGCTCGCGATTGCGGCGACGAGGCCGAGCGCTGCGAGGCGCTGGATCGTGTCCCGCGCATCGCCGCGCAGGGCGTCGGTGAGATGAAACTCGGCCAGAGGACCCGCCGTATCGCCCAGCACGACGCTCGTGTGTCCGGGGTCCGTCAGCTGGGTCGCCGAGCGCGCGCAGCCTTCCAGCACGAACTCGCTGCGCCCGATCCGGTACCGCGTCCCCGCGATCACGCCCTCGAGCCCGCGGCCGGCGACGGATCGGACCTCGCTCACTCCCGCGCCTGGGGTGAGATGCGCGAAGGCACGCGCGAGGGGATGCCCGGAGTGGCTCTCGAGAGCTGCCGCGAGGCTCAGGCACTCACTCGCCGTCAGGCGCGGCTCGAGCAGAACGACACCTTCGAGGCGCGGCTCGCCGCGCGTCAAGGTGCCGGTCTTGTCGAAGAGAATGCGGTCGGCTGCCGAGAGACGCTCGAGCGCGCGGCCGCGCGTGACCAGCACTCCGGCGCGCGCCAGGCGCGTGGTCGCCGCGGCCAGCGCCGCCGGAGTTGCGAGCGAGAGTGCACAGGGACAGGTCACGACCAGAACCGCGAGCACCGTGGCGAAGGCACGCGTTGGATCGGCGTGCAGCCAGTAGAGCGCGACGCCGAGCGCGAGGAGCAACACTCCGGTCACGAAGTAAGCGGCGACGCGGTCGGCGAGGTCGGCGACGGCGGGCCTCGAGCCCCGGGCGCGCTCGAGGAGCCGCGACACGGCCGCGAGCGTCGAGTCCTGGCCGACACGTGTCACCGTCATCTCGAGGACTCCGGTGAGATTCAGGGTGCCGGCGGTGAGCTCGTCCCCGGCGCGGCGCGCGCGCGGGGCGGATTCGCCGGTGAGGAGCGATTCGTCCACGTCGGTGCTGCCGCACTCGATCTTTCCGTCGGCCGGCACGCGCTCACCGGGGAGGATGCGCACCCGGTCCCCGGCGCGCAGCTCATCGGGCGTGACGCGCTCGGCCACGGCTCCGGCGAGGCGCAGCGAGCTGTCGGGCAGGAGCCGCGCGAGCGCATCGTGCTGCAGTCCCGCGCGGTGCCGTAACGACATCTCCACGTAGCGGCCGAGCAGCAGGAAGAACGTGAACATGACGACGGAATCGAAATACACCGCTCCGCGCCCGCGCAGCGTCGAGACGACGCTCCAGAGATACGCCGCGCCGATCGAGAGCGCCACCGGCACATCCATCCCCGGCCGTCGGGCGAGGAGACTGCGCCACGCGGAGATGAAAAACGGCTGCGCCGAGTAGAGCACCACCGGTGTAGCGACGAGGAGACTCACGAAGCGCAGGAACTGCTCGAGGTCCGGGGCGATGCCCTGCATGAAACCTGCGTAGAGCGACACGGCATAGGTGGTGACCTGCATCATGCCGAGGCCCGCCACCCCTAAGCGCTTGAGCGCGGCACGCCGCTCGGCGGTCCCTTCGGCGGCACCGCCGGCGAAGGACAGCGGCAGCGGAACGAACCCCAGCGTATGAATCCTCGCCAGCAGCCGGCTGAGCAACGTCGCGTGCGGGTCGAAGCGCAGCTCGGCGCGCGCCGTGCTGGCGTTGACGTGGATCTGGCGGACACCGGGCTCGCGCTTGAGGCTCGTCTCGATCAGCCACGCGCAG
>DASPOP010000369.1:0-5848 GCA_035625955.1 Steroidobacteraceae bacterium
TGCACCTGCCGGTGCAGAGCGGCTCGGACCGCGTGCTTGCGCTCATGAAGCGCGGCTACACCAGCCTCGAGTTCAAGGACAAGGTGCGGCGCCTGCGCGCCGCGCGGCCCGAGATCTCGCTGTCCTCGGACTTCATCGTGGGCTTTCCCGGCGAGACCGAGCGTGACTTCGAGGCGACGCTGGCGCTGGCGCGCGAGGTGGGGTTCGACCAGTCGTTCACCTTCATCTACAGCCCCCGCCCCGGCACGCCCGCGGCCGCGCTTCCCGACGAGGTGAGCCACGAGGTCAAGCAGCGGCGCCTCGCGCGGCTGCAGGCGCAGCTCGAATCCCAGGCGCACGCCATCAGCGAAGCGATGGTCGGCACGCGCCAGCGCGTGCTGGTCGAGCGGCCCGCAAAGCGCAATGCGCGCGAGCTGGCAGGGCGCACCGCCAACAACCGCTGGGTGAATTTCGCCGGCCCCGCCTCGCTCATCAACCGCTTCGCCGACGTCGAGGTGACTGCGGCGCTGGCGCACAGCCTGCGCGGCCGGCTCACCGGCGCGGCGCCGCTCGCCGCCTGCGGCTGAATGGCCGTGGCCGCCTCATCGCCGCACGAGCAGCAGCGGGAATTCGATCTCGGTGGCGGCGATAACACCCGCCTGGCGAACCTCTGCGGGCCGCTGGACGAGAACCTGCGGCTGCTCGAGCAGCGGCTCGACGTGCGCATCCGGCGCCGCGGCGACACCTTCCGCGTGAGCGGCGCGCTCGCTGCCGACGCCGAGGACATCCTGCGGGAACTTTTCGGGCTCACCCGCACCGAGGAGGTGACGCCGGAGCGGGTGCACCTGGCGCTGCGCGACCGCGAGGCCGGAGCGGCGCCCGCCGACGCCGACCCGCGCGAGCAGGGCGTGCACGTGCCGCGCGGCGGCATCCGCGCACGCGGCAGGCATCAGCGCGATTACCTGGCGCACATCCGCGGCGGCGATCTCACCTTCGGCATAGGTCCCGCGGGCACCGGCAAGACCTATCTCGCGGTGGCCTGCGCGGTCGAGGCGCTGCAGGCCGACCGCGTGCGGCGCATCGTGCTGGTGCGGCCGGCGGTCGAGGCGGGCGAGCGGCTGGGATTCCTGCCCGGGGATCTCACGCAGAAGGTCGACCCCTACCTGCGTCCCATGTACGACGCGCTCTACGAGATGATGGGCTTCGACCGGGTAGCGCGCTTCATCGAGCGCAACGTCATCGAGGTCGCCCCGCTCGCCTTCATGCGCGGCCGCTCGCTGAATGACGCCTTCATCATTCTCGACGAGGCGCAGAACACCACCATCGAGCAGATGAAGATGTTCCTCACCCGCATCGGCTTCGGCTCGCGCGCGGTAGTCACGGGGGATGTCACGCAGACCGACCTCCCGGCCGGCAGGCAGTCGGGCCTGTCGCACGTGGTCGACGTGCTGCGCAACGTGCCGGGCGTCGCCTTCACTTTCTTCGACGCGCAGGACGTGGTGCGCCATCCACTGGTGCAGCGCATCGTGCAGGCCTACGAGTCGCACGGGAGCGGCTCATCTTGAGTGCGCCCCCGCTCCACCTCGAGCTGCAGCGCCGGGTGCGGGCCTGGGCGCCCCGGCGCAAGGATCTCACGCACTGGGCGAGCGCGGCGCTCGGTGCGCGCGCGGCGCGCGCCGAGCTCGGCGTGCGCATCGTGAGTCCCGCCGAGAGCCGCCGCCTGAATGCACGCTATCGCGGCCGTGACAAGCCGACCAACGTGCTGTCCTTTCCGCCGCCCGCCATGCCGGCGGGCACGCCGGGCGGCACTCGCCCGCTCGGCGACCTGGTGATCTGTCCGGGGGTGCTGCGCGGCGAGGCGCGTGCGCAGGCGAAGACCCTCGAGGCGCACTGGGCGCATCTCATCGTGCACGGGACGCTGCATCTGATCGGCTACGACCACCAGCGTGCCGCCGACGCGCGCCGCATGGAGCGGCGCGAGATCGCCGTGCTGCGCCGTCTCGGCTTCGCCAACCCCTACCGGTGACCCTCATGACCAAGGACCTCAACTCGACCGGACGGTGGCTGCGGCGGCTCAAGCAGGGTCTCGCCTCCGAGCCGCAGGACCGCGCGGAGCTGCTCACCGTGCTGCGCGATGCCGGCGAGCGCGGGCTGGTCGACAGCGATGCGCTGTCGATGATCGAGGGCGTGCTCGAGGTCTCGGATCTGCAGGTGCGCGACATCATGGTGCCGCGCGCCCAGATGGTGTTCGTCCGGCGCAGCGAGCGCGCCGCGAGCATCATGCCGGTGGTGGTCGAGTCCGGCCACTCACGCTTCCCGGTGATGGATGAGGATCGCGACGACATCGTCGGGATCCTGCTCGCCAAGGACCTGTTGCGCCTCAGCGGGGAGAAGCGCGAGCGCTTCGATATCCGCGAGTTCATGCGCCCGGCACTGTTCGTGCCCGAATCGAAGCGCCTCAACGTGCTGCTGCGCGAGTTCCGCCGCAACCGCAACCACATGGCGATCGTGGTCGACGAATACGGCGGGGTCTCCGGGCTCGTCACCATCGAGGACGTGATCGAGCAGATCGTCGGCGAGATCGACGACGAGTTCGACGTCGAGGACGATCTGAACATCCGCCGCGACGCCGAGCGGCAGTTCACGGTGCGCGGCGTGACCCGCATCGCCGAGTTCAACGAGTACTTCGGGGCGCAGCTCTCCGAGGAGGAGGGCTTCGACACCGTGGCGGGCCTGCTGATGAAGCAGCTCGGGCACCTGCCGCGGCGCGGCGAGAGCGCGACTATCGACGGCTTCGAGTTCCGCGTGCTGCGCGCCGACCGCCGCCGCATCGAGACGCTCCGGGTGCTGGCGCCGCGCGACGTGCTGCCGCCGCCGGAAGAACGCGCCGCGGGCGGCGGATCCTAGGTGGCCCTCTTCATCCTCGCGCGGCCGTCCTCGGCACGGCTGCGGGCCCTCATCGCGCTCGTGGCCGGCGCAGCTCTCGCCGCCGCCTTTGCGCCGCTTTCGCTGTGGCCGCTCGCAGTGCTCTGTCCGGCGCTGCTCATGTGGCTGTGGCAGGACGCCTCGCCGCGCGAGTCGGCGTGGCTCGGCCTGCTCTTCAACGCCGGCACCTTCAGCGCCGGCACCTATTGGCTCCTTCTCAGCCTGCCGCTCGGCGGCGCGCCGCTGTGGCTCGCGCTGCTCCTGCTGCTGGGCCTGACCGGCGTCATGGCGCTCTACCACGCAGGGCTCGGCTACGCGTGCGCGCGCTGGTTGCCGCGCGCCGGAGCGCTGCGCTCTCTGGTGGCGCTGCCGGCGGCGTGGCTGCTGGTCGAGTGGTGGCGCGGCTGGTTTCTCTCGGGGTTCTCGTGGCTGTCGCTCGGGTACTCGCAGACCGACACCTGGCTCGCGGGGCTGGCGCCGGTCGCCGGCGTCTATGGCGTGAGCGCGGCCCTGCTGCTCTCCGCCGGGGCGCTCGTGGCGCTCGTGAGCGGCACGAAGCGGGCGCGGCTGAGCGCCGTGGCCGTGCTGCTGCTTCCGTGGGTCGCGGGGGCGGCGCTGCGCGGCATCTCCTGGACGCACCCCTCCGGCGCGCCGGTGTCGGTGGCGATCGCGCAGGGCGCGATCCCGCAGGATGAGAAATGGCTCGACGCGAACCGCGAGGCGACGCTCGACCTCTACCGCAAGCTCACCGAGCAGGCCTTCGGCAGCGCGCTCATCGTCTGGCCCGAGTCGGCGACGGCCGATACGGCCAACGATCTGGTGCCCTACCTGACGAACATCTACCGCGACGCGCACGCGCGCGGCTCGGCGCTCGTCATGGGAATCCTGCGTGCCGAAGGCGGCGTCTCGGACTCGGAGCCGGTGCGCTACTACAACTCGGTGCTGGCGCTCGATGCCCAGGTGAGCTGGTACGACAAGCACCACCTGGTGCCGTTTGCGGAATTCTTCCCGGTGCCGCACTTCGTGCGCTCGTGGATGCGCCTCATGAGTCTGCCGTACTCGGATTTCACTCCCGGCGCCGCCTACCAGGCGCCGCTCGCGGCGGCGCACCTCAAGCTCGGGACCACCGTGTGCTACGAGGACGCCTACGGCGGCGCCATGCTCGAGGTGCTGCGCCGTGGCGCAGCGGACGCGCTGGTGAACGTCACCAACGACGCCTGGTTCGACCACTCGAGCGCCCGGCACCTGCACTTCCAGGTCGCGCGCATGCGCACGCTGGAGGAGGGCCGTTACCTGATCCGGGCCACCAACGACGGCATCTCCGCGATCATCGGACCGCACGGCGAAGTCGTGGCCCGCGCCCCGGAATTCCGCCCGGTAGTGCTGGTCTCAGCGGTGACCCCGATGGCCGGCCTCACCCCCTATGCGCATGTTGGAAACTTGCCTCTCGTGACGCTCGCGGCGCTGGCGCTGGCATACGGGCTTGCGCTGCGGAATGATAGGCTGTGGCGGCCCCGTTCCGGGTCGGCCGGCGCGGCCAGCTGAGGGAAACGCACGTGAAAGCCGAATCGATCCTCGTTCCGCCGCTGCGCCGGGCGCTCGCCGTGCTGGCGCTGGCGGTGGCGCTCGCGGCCTGCTCGCGCGACACGAGCGCCCAGCAGACGCGCCCGGCGGCCGACCCACCGGCCGCGCAGGCGTCGCCCGCCGCCCCACCCGCCGCCGGCTCGGGGCCGTCCGAGCCCGCGATGCGCGCGCTCCCCGACTTCACGGCGCTGGTCGATAAGTACGGGCCCGCGGTCGTGAATGTCGAGGTGCTGGAGAAGGCGCAGCAGGGCGGCTTCCAGGGCCTCTCGCCCAACGACCCCTTCTATGACTTCTTCCGCCGTTTCGGCATCCCGGCGCCGGGAGAGGGGCCGCGCGCAAATCAGCCGCCGGTGCGCGGCGCGGGCTCGGGATTCATCGTGAGTCCCGACGGCTACATCCTCACCAACACCCACGTGGTGGCGGAGGCGGAGACGGTGACGGTGCGGCTCACCGACCGGCGCGAATACCAGGCCAAGGTCATCGGCGCGGATGAGCGCACCGACGTGGCGGTGATCAAGATCAGTGCCAGCAATCTGCCGATCGTGAAGCTCGGCGACCCGTCGCGCCTCAAGCCCGGCCAGTGGGTGCTCGCGATCGGCTCGCCGTTCGGCTTCGAGAACTCGGTCACCGCCGGCATCATCAGCGCCACCTCGCGCTCGCTGCCGAGCGACAACTACGTGCCCTTCATCCAGACCGACGTGGCGGTCAATCCCGGCAACTCGGGCGGCCCGCTCTTCAACATGGCGGGCGAGGTGATCGGCATCAACTCGCAGATCTTCAGCCGCACCGGCGGCTTCATGGGCCTGTCCTTCGCGATCCCGATCGACGTCGCGCGCAACGTCGAGGAGCAGCTGATCAAGACCGGTCGCGTGGTGCGCGGCCGCATCGGCGTCACCATCCAGGATCTCAACGCGCAGCTCGCCGAGTCGTTCGGCCTCGACCGGCCGCGCGGCGCGCTGGTCTCTTCCGTCGAGAAGGACGGCCCGGCGGCGCACGCCGGCATCCAGCCGGGCGACGTGATCCTCTCCGTCGCGGGCCGCCCGATCGAGCATTACGGCGAGCTCTCGGGGGCGATCGCCGCCATGAAGCCGGGCAGCGAGACGACTCTCACGCTGTGGCGCAACGGCAAGCAGCAGAACGTGAGCGTCGCGGTCGCCGAGCTCCACGAGCAGCAGCAGACCGCCTCGCGGGGCGGCCGGTCACCGGGCGGCGGCGCTGCCAGCCGGCCCGGTGCCTTCGGGCTCACCGTGCGGCCGCTGACTGCGCAGGAGAAGCAGCAGGCCGGTACGCAGGGGAGCCTCGTGGTCGAGGAGGTCACCGGTGCCGCGGCGGCCGCCGAGGTCGAGCCCGGCGACATCAT
>DASPOP010000370.1:0-3908 GCA_035625955.1 Steroidobacteraceae bacterium
GCGGCAATCGCGATCGAAGCCGGCGAGATAGAGCTGCGCGGAGTCCGCCGTGAGCAGTGCCTGTGCGATCGCCGCGTGGCGCGCACGCAGTTGTGCGAGCTCCGCCCGGTAGCCCTCCTCGTCCTGACGCTCGGCGAGCGCGACCAGTCGCAGCAGCGCATCCGTCACGCCGCGGCAGGCCGACAGCACGACGGCGAGCCGCGCGCCCGGAAGCGACTCGAGAATGGCGGCGACGCGTCGGAAGCAGTCGGCGTCGGCGACGCTCGACCCCCCGAACTTGAGCACGACCCAGGGATCGGTGCTGCTCTTCGACAAGGGGATTCTTGGAAGGAATGCAAAAAAGGCCGTGGGACTCTACTGAAGCCGCACGGGTGCATGCAACGCGTGCTGCACGCCGTGGCGCCGTGCCGGAAGCAGGGGCTGGCATACTGGGCACGAAGTCTCGCGCCGAGCGGCGGCCAGTCAGTGCGACTGGGGCCTCGGCCTTGCATTATTAGTTTACGTATTTTCAATCGCTTATAGATTATATCTCCTGTCGTTTGTCTGACCAGAAATGAACGAGATCGAGCTGCTGCGCGATCAGCTTGCCACCGAGCGGCGCCACGTGCGGGAAGTCGCGAACGCCTGCGCCGCCGCGCATGCCGGCGCGCCGCCCGGCCCGGGTGAGGCCGCGCTCGAGCCCTTGCGTGCAGCCTGCGGCCAGTACCTCCAGTGCGTGCTCGACTGGTTCGACCGGCGCGATGAGCGCCTCGGTGGGCTCTACGCGCGGCAGCCTGCGGCTGATGCGGGCCGCACGACGCTCGCGGCGCTGGGCCCGGAGCACCCCGGACGCGAGGCGCTCGAGCAGCTCACCGCAGGCGATGCGGCGCGCGGGCGCTGGCAGGCGCTGGCGCGCTTCATCAACGGGCCCTGGGACGCGCGGCGCGGCGCCATCGAGGCGCTCCTCGCCGCGAATCCGCGCGTCGCGGACTGGCGTGCATTCGGCGCGATCGACGCCGATTCAGTCTGCCAGGAGCGGGCGCTCTATGCGCGCGTTCTTGCCGCGCTCCCCTCCGGCATCGCGCTCGGGCCGGCGTAGGAGCGCGGCGTGCCCGCATCCTCACCCGCGGCCAGAACCGGCGACCGGCTCTATGCGATCGTGCTGGCGGGGGGCGCGTCCACGCGCTTCGGCTCGCCGAAACAGCTGGTGCGCATCGGCGGACGCCCGCTGCTGCACACCGTGGTGACGCGCACCGCCGAGGTTACCGGCAATGCGCTGATCGTCGTCCTGGGCGCCGGCGCGGGCGAGCTCGCGCCGCTTCTCAGGCATTCCCCCGGGTCGGTAGTCGTCAACCGCCACTGGCGCGAGGGTCTGGCGAGCTCGATCCGCGCCGGAGTCGCGCGGCTGCCGCCGAGCTGTGCCGGCGTGATGCTGGTGCTGGCCGACCAGGCCGCGGTCACCTCGGATGACCTCAGGCGCCTCGCCGGCACCTGGCGCCGCCGTCCGCAATGCATCGTCGCCGCGCTTTATGCCGGCACGACCGGTGCGCCCGCGATCTTTCCGCGCAGCATTTTCGCCGAGCTGGCGGCATTGCGCGGCGACAGCGGCGCGCGCCCGGTCCTGCGCCGCAGCGCCGAGCGCGTGATCCGCGTGCCCATGCCGGCCGCGGAGCTCGACCTCGATACTCCGGAGGATCTGCTGCAGCTCGCGCCGCCGCAGTCAGGCGGCCCCTGACTTGCGCGTCATGAGCCGCCGCGCCATCCGGATCACCCGTCCTTTCCACGTGGCCCGGCAGCGAGCACACGCCGTGCCTGCAGCAGATGCGGCCGATCGATCATCTGCCCGTCGAGGCTCGCGACTCCGGCACCGCCCGCCGCGGCAAAGGCGGCGACTACACGCCGCCCATGCTGGCGCTCGGCTTCGGTGGGGGTGAAAGCGGCGTTGATCGGCGCCACCTGGTCGGGATGGATGGCGAGCTTTCCCGAGAAACCGTCGCGGCGCGCCTCGGCGAGGGCGCGTTCGAGGCCGGCGGCATCCCGAAAGTCGACATGCACGCCGTCGATCGCCTGCACGCCAAGGGCGGCGGCGGCGAGCAGACAGGTGGCGCGGGCCAGCGCAAAAGTAAAAGTCAGGGCCCCCGCGGAGTCGAGCCTGGCGGTCGCCCCGAGCGCCGCGCCCAGATCCTCCGCTCCCCAGGTAAGTCCCGCGAGCCGCACCGCCGCAGCGCGCGCGGCGCCGAGCACCGCTGGGTACTGCGGCAGCGACAGCAGTCCCCGCGGGGTCTCGGTCGCGATGACGAGCAGTCCGGTGGCTCCGCGGCTCATGCCGCGTTCCGTCTCGAGGGTCGTGAGGTGGTCGGCCACCTCGACGATCTCGGCGGCTGTCGAGACTTTCGGCAGCACGACCCCATCCGGCCCCCCTCGCCCGTTGCCGGCCTTGTGCTTCCCGGCCGGCCCGAACAGCGCCGCGAGGTCCTCACGCCAGCTCGCGCCCTGCGGGGGATTGATGCGCACCCAGAGCTGCGGGGCCGAACCCTCCGTGTGAGCACGCAGCAGCTCGCGCACGCGCGCTCGCGCCGCGGGCAGCTGCTCCGGATCCACCGAGTCCTCGAGATCGAGAATCAGCGCGTCGGCTCCGGTGCCGAGCGCCCGCGCCTGCTTGCGCTCGCTGTCGCCCGGCACGAACAGCCACGAACGCAGCGCGCCCGGCAGGCGCTCCGGGCTCACGCCGGCCTCTTCAGCATCAGCGCTGCGCGGCGGCAGGAGGCGACCTCCTCATTGCGCTGGTTGAAGGCGCGATGCTCGAACACCACGATGCCTGAGTCCTGGCGCGACTGGCTCTCGCGCTTCGACACCACCGTGGTCGCCGCGCGCAGCGTGTCGCCGAGCAGCACCGGCCTCGGGAAGCGCACCTCCTCGAAGCCGAGGTTGCCGATCGTGGTGCCGAAGGTCGTGTCGTACACCGACAGCCCGACCAGGAGGCCGAGTGTGAACAGGCTGTTGACGATGCGCTCGCCGAAGGGCGTGCCCTTCGAGTACTCGGCGTCCAGGTGGATGGCGGCCGGGTTCATGGTGAGCGTGCTGAAGAGCACGTTGTCGGCTTCGGTGACGGTGCGCCGCACCGCATGCTCGAAGCGTTGTCCCGGTTCGAACTCGTCGAAGTAGAGTCCCGCCACGGCTTACGTCCCCCGAAGATCCGCGGCGTTCCCGCCGCGCCCGCGTGCCTAGTGTTGCACACGCTCATAACCCCAGAAAGAGGCGCACCCAACCACACGGTATTTAGGCGGCGCGAGCCGCACGAATATAGTCGCAGCGGCATGTACCGCTACGATGAGCTCGACCAGGCCTTCGTCGAGGAGCGGGTCGCGGAGTTCCGCGACCAGACGCGGCGGCATCTGGCGGGCGAGCTCTCCGCAGACGAGTTCCGGCCGCTGCGGCTGCGCAACGGCCTCTACCTCCAGCGCCACGCCCCGATGCTGCGCATCGCGATCCCGTACGGAGTGCTGCGCGCGGCGCAGCTGCGCAAGCTCGCTGAGCTCACGCGCCGCTACGACCGCGGTTACGGTCACTTCACCACCCGCCAGAACCTGCAGCTCAACTGGCCGGCGCTCGCCGACGTGCCCGACATCCTCGCCGAGCTCGCCGGCGTGCAGATGCACGCGATCCAGACGAGTGGCAACTGCGTGCGCAACGTCACCGCCGATCACATGGCGGGCGTCGCACGCGACGAGATCGACGATCCCCGCCCCTACTGCGAGATCGTGCGTCAATGGGCGACGCTGCACCCGGAATTCACCTACCTGCCGCGCAAGTTCAAGATCGCGATCACCGGCTCGCCCGAGGACCGCGCGGCCTCCGAGGTGCACGACATCGGCCTGCACCTGAAGCGCAACGCCGGCGGCGAGCTCGGCTGCGCGGTGCTGGTGGGC
>DASPOP010000371.1:0-9335 GCA_035625955.1 Steroidobacteraceae bacterium
CGCCGGGGTTGTTGATGGGCTGCGCCACGTCGACGCCGAGCGTCAGCACCGGCGTGCGGAAGCGAATGCCGACGCCCGCCGAATAGAACAGCTTGGTGCCGAAGTGATCGAAGGCATTGCCGTAGTCGACGAAAGCCGCCAGCCCCAGGTTCCGCGGCAGCTCGCGCACCACCTCCACCGTGCCGCTGATCAGGTCCTTGCCGCCCACCTTGATGAAGGCGCCGGGGACGACCGCCTTGCAGCTGCCGTCGCCGTTGAGCGGGCTCACGCCGCCTGGCTGCGGCGCGCACACCGGGTCGGTGGGTGACAGCTGATTGTAGTAAAAGCCGCGTACGCTGTTGTCGCCGCCGGCGAAGAAGCGGTAGATGGTCGGCAGATTGGAGAAGCGCGACACCAGGCTCGCGCCGGCCTCCTCACGCAGCAGCAGGTGCCACGGGCCGCCGAGGCGGAAGGTGTTCTCGAGCTGCACGTGCGCCTGGATGAAGTTCGAGTCCGAGCCGAGCACCGAGTCGGAGCCGCGGATCTGGGCGATGAACGGATATTCGAACAGCGGCTCGCCGAGATAGTCCTTGGGCACCGAGGCGAGGTCGAGCTCCGGCACCAGCAGCCGGTCGGTGGTGGTGCCGTTGACGTCCTCGCTGGTGGTACGGACCGCATTCACCTTCCACAGGGTCTGCCAGCCGTGCTTGACCAGGGTGAAGCTCGGTCCGACCGACTGGGTGTAGGCGGTGACATCGGCGAGAGTCTGCTGCTCGATGTTGGCGTTGAGAGCGACGTGCTCGACCGCCGGATCGCCCACCGGGAAGATATAGCTGGTGACCAGCTTGTAGCGGGTGATCTTGGCAAACTGCGCCGTGACGCTGAAGCTCTGTCCGCTCGAGTTGATGCGGTGGTCCTCGAAGCCGAGCGTGGCGCGCGCGCCGGTGTCGGTGGCGTAGCCGGCGCCGAAGGAGTAGCGATGCCGCCGGCTGGGGTCGGCGCGAATGTCGACGGCGACGACGTGGGTGGCGGAATCGGGCGTACCCGGCCGCACCTCGAGGTTGGCGAAGTACTGCGAGTCGTCGAGGGCGAACTGGGTGCGCAGCACCTGTGTCAGGTCGAAGGGGTCGCCCTCGTGGTAACGCAGGTAGCGCCTCACCAGGCTCTCCTTCACCACCTGCTGGGTGATGCTGGTCGCGCCGAAGCGGTAGCGCTCGCCGGTCTCGAGCTCGAGCGCGATGCGCGCGGTGTAGTTCGGCGGATCGACCAGCAGCTCGTTGCGGGTCAGCTTGGCATCGAAGTAGCCGTAGGTGGCCGCGGTGCGCTGCAGGTCGGACTTGACGGCGTCGTAGTCCGCCTGGTTGAGGCGGTCGCCGGGCTTGAGCAGCGGATGCTCGAGGACGCGGCGAAAGAGCGGATCGCTCTCGCCGGGGCCGGTCACTTTCACCTCGATGCTCGTCACCAGCACCGGCCGGCCCGGCTTGACGTCGATCACGACGCGCCACTCGCCCTTGCCGAGATCGGTGACGCTGGAGCTCACCTGCGGCTCGAAGTATCCATAGGGGCGCAGCGCGTCCTGCACTTCGCGCTCGACCCGGTTGTGAAGCCGCTCGACCATGTCGGGGTTGAGATCGGCGCCGCCCTTGCGGTAGCGCTCGAAGCTGAGATAGGCGAGCACGTTGGAGCGCAGCCGCTCATCGAGCCCGCGCACTTCGACGTTGACGCCGGCGGCGCGCGCCGGATGGGCCAGGAGCCCGCAGGCGAGTGCGACGAGCAGGCATACGCCGAGCGCCGGGCCTGGCCGGTGCCGTGGGCGAGCCCGGGGCATACTGAAACGCTGCGCCATCTCGACGTGCAGTCGGAAAAATTCACCGGATTCTAGAGCCTCGCGGGTCCACCCGCTCGCTGCTCTTGCTTAGTCAGAGCGCGCAGCCGCCGTGCCGGTTCCGTGCCTTGCCCCGCATGAGTCAGGGCCACTCGGCCGCGTTCAGCCGCTGTTCACTTTCACCGCTCGGCTCGCCCGCAGAGTCGAAGCGCCGCTCGGCGAGATACAGGGCCCCGCCCGGCTCGAGCAGCACCACGGTCGAGCAGCGCGTGCCGTAAACCGGGTGCACGACGAAGGGTGCCGACAGGATCCGCTCCCACTCGCGCGGCAGGCCGCCCGTCGGCAGCGGAGCGTCGCTCTCCGCCGACGGGGTACGATCGGCGAGCAGGGCAAACAAGCCGGCGGCCGTCGCCTGCGGCTGCGTGAGCCAGTCCTGAAAGCGCGCCTTGACGCGCAGCAGCTTCGGCCATGGCGTGTCGAGCAGCTCGTTCGAGAGGCCGTAGACGCCGGGCGGAAGCTCGCGCGCGAACGGCAGGGCGCGGTTCGAGCCGTACCAGAGCGATCCGGCATCGCCGAGCAGCAGGTTGAACCCGGAGTACTCCTCCGCCGCCGTCTCGAGCTGCGCGAGGAATTGGCGCGCGCCCTCGCCACCGGCCAGGTATCGCGGGATCAGGCCGCCGCGCGAGGGCGCCGCCGGCCGCGGCCGCTGCAGCTCGCGGAAGTTGGTGACCACGCCGAAGCGCCGCGCGGGATCGATCCCGAGCCAGGTGCCGGCGGCGCGCAGATCGCGACCGGCGAGGATCCCGGGCGGCTCGGGCCACTTCGCCAGCGGCGCGGCGGGGCGCTCGTGGTATTCATCGCGATTGGCGGCGACCACCAGCCGGTAGCGCGGGTGCGCAGCCCAGGCGAGCACCAGCAGGCACATGCGGCCTCACCCGCCCTCGAGCCAGCCCGAGATCAGGCGCCAGGAGATCGAGTGCGAAGGCGGCGCGAGCGCCTCGCCCGAGGTGAGCTGCGCGCGCGTGAACCAGCGCGCGTCCTCGAGCTCGCCGGAGACGCGCACCGGGCTGCCCGCGGCTGCCTGCGCCCGGAACCCGAGCATGAGCGAGGAGGGAAACGGCCAGGGCTGCGAGGAGTCGTAGCGCGCGCTCAGGATGCGCACGCCGGTCTCCTCCTCGACCTCGCGCGCCACCGCATCCTCGAGGCTCTCGCCCTGCTCGACGAAGCCGGCGATGGTCGAGTAGCGGCGCGGCGGCCAGCTCGCCTGGCGGCCGAGCAGCGCGCGCTCGCCGTCCGAGACCAGCACGATGATCGCCGGATCGAGGCGCGGGAAGAATTCCTCGGCGCAGGCGTGGTTGCTGCAGGCGAGGCAGTGTCCGGCGCGGATCGGTGCGGTGGGCGCGCCGCACACACCGCAGTGGCGCGTACGCGACCGCCACACCGCGAGCGCGCGCGCGTAGGCAAGCAGGCCGGCCTCGTCCGCAGGCAGCAGCGCCGATAGCGGCCGCAGCTCCTCGAAGCGCATTCCGGCCGGCGTCTCGACAGGCTCCGGCGGCAGGCTGATCAGCACGCAGCGCGCGCCGCGAAACCAGCCGAGGAGCGTCAGGCTCGTGGCCGGTGCCGAGCGCACCAGCGGATCCTCGCGCGTCAGCAGCGCCGCACGCGGCGGATCGCCCTGCAGCAGGTGGGCGGTTCCGCGCGCCACCAGGTAGACGGTGGCGCTGTCGGCCCAGGCGGCCGCGACCCACTCCGGGTCCTCGCGCGCCTCCACGCGGCGCTCGAGGTAGGCACCGGCGAAGAAGTTGGTTCGGTCGGGCTCCATGCGGGCCGTCGGTGGGAAACGAGGCCGCGCATTCTAGCAGTGTCGCCGCGCGCTAATGCCGCGCCAGCGGCCCGCACAGGTGGCACCGCTGCTCGCGTGCCGGGAAGCGCTCGGTGACGATCAGGCAGCCGCAGCCGGCGCAGCCGCCGAGCCGCAGCAGGTCGCCGCGGGTCAGCGCGCTCGCGAGGAACACCGCGTGCTCGAAGGAGATCTGCGCGGCGGGAACCAGCGCGCAGTAGGCCTCGAAGGCCGCGCACAGCTGCGCCCCGCGCGTCAGTCCCGGGAGCACCGCCGCCGCGGCAGCCGGCGCCTGCGCCGGAATCACGCCGAGCAGCGACAGCATGCTGGCGAGCACCGCGCTCTCGAGCTGCAGCTGCTGCGAGCGCGTGAAGTACGCGACCTGGTGCGGCGACTTGCCGCGATGGCGTGGCAGCTCGCGGCGCACCTGGCTCAGGTAGGAACGGTACAGTTTTCTGATGCGGTCGTCCGACAGCCCGGTCCAGGTGCGGATCGTCTGCGTGCGCGCCTCGTGGCGCAGGAAGCGCAGCGCCAGCTCCATTCGCAGCCGCTCGCGGCTGTAGCGGTCGTCCGAAATGCGCATCTGGGATTTCCGGCAGGATGAGCAGGCTGACATTTTGGGAAAAATTTACCAAAACTCAACAAGTGAAATTTGGTAAAAAATTCCCAAATTGCAGCTGGCGCCCGCGCGCCGCTCGGCTACCATGGCGGCTCAGGACAGGAGGGCGCGCCATGCTGTTGCAATGCGGGATGGACAGTGATGCGGGCCGGGAGGCGCAGCGCGCCTCGTGGCTCGGCGCTGCGGCGCTCGATACGCTCGCGGAGCTGAACGAGATGGGCCTGGCGCTGCTGGCGGAGCAGGCCGCGGCCGCCGCGTCCGAGCCGCGCCCGCTGCTGCGCGAGGTGGGCGCGCTGTGGCGCACGCTCGACCGGGAAGCGCGGCGGCAGGCGGCGGCGGCGCCCTACCTGCTGCTCGATGCCGGCTTTGCCGACCGCGAGCGCTGGCGGCCGGGTGCGCCGCAGGTCGCGGATTCCGGCCGGGCGGCCAGCCCGGCCTTCTTCACCGTGCCCGGCACGGTCGAGGCCGCGCGCCTGTGCTTCACCTATGCCTGGCATCTGGCGCGCGCCGAGAGCTCGGCCGCGAGGCTGCTGCTCGGGATGCCGCCGGGCTGCGCCGCTCTGATCGCGGACCTGTCGCTGCGCCGGATCGACAGCCTCGCGGAGCGTCACCCGGAATGGCTGCGGCCCCGCTGGCCAGCGCATCCGCAGCTGTGGCGCGCGCTGCTGCTCGCCGCCGCCTCGGGCGAGGCGCGCGCGCTCGCGCGGGCCCGCCTCCACGGGCTCACCATGCTGGCCGCCGAAGCCCGTAGGGCGGCGGGGACCGCGGCCGCCGCGGCTGCCCCCGCTCAGGCGGCGGGCGCTGGCGGGCGCGTGCGGCTCACTTCGCCAGCTGGAACAGCGTCGACGGCACCCAGCCCTCGTTCCCCAGCTCGTCCGTGACCTTCCACCAGATACCGTCCTTGTCGCCGCTCGGATAGAGCGTCATGCCGGGATCGAGATCGCGCACCACCTTTGCCTTGACGCTGGCGGCCGTATACATCTTGCCGGGCTTCGCCATGGTCACCGACTGCGAGACGTTGTCGGCCTTGGCGTTGAGGCTCATGCCCTTGATGTCGTTCACCAGCTTGGCGTACGAGTCGAGGTAGGCCATGGTGACGACCTGTCCGATCTCGGTGTTGGCGTAGCTGCTCGCGCCCGCGGCCGCAAAGCCGCCGAAGAAGCCACCGCCGCCGCCGGCAGCCCAGCCGAGGTCGGTTTTCTTCGAATGGCCCTCTTCAAGGGCCACCTGCTCGGTGGAGCGCACGTCGGTGAGAGTCAGTACCACGTCGGCGGTCTTGCTCTTGAGGCTGATGCCGCCTGCGACCACGCCCAGCGGGCCTGGCAGGAAATGGCCGAGCATCGCGCCGACGTTCGTGCCGCCGGAATTCCTGTTCTTGGTCACCAGGTCGGGCACCAGCACGTAGTCGGCGGCCTTCATCTGGCCCTTGCCGATGTTCGAGCCGCCCCGCATCTCGCCCGAGGAGGCGAGCGCACGCTCCTTCTCCGCGGCTGCCAGACCCTTGCCGCGGTCGAGCAGCGTGAAGCACTTCGACTGCGACACGAATACCTTGATCAGGGCCTCGGGCGAATCGAGCTGGTACTGCAGCCACCACTTGTTCTCGGGCTCGGTCACCGCCAGCGTCCCGATCTTCTTGTCGCAGGTCGGAATCTGTGGCGGTGGCTGGTCGGCCGCCCACGCGAGCGCGCTTGCCGCAAGTCCTGACAGCGTGAGCGAGGCGAGGAACGGGATCCTGAGCTTTGAGCGCTTCATGGCTTTTCTTCTCCCTGGGGCTTTTGTTGTTCGCAGACGGGCGCGTGCCGCCACCGGTGCCTGCGCCTAGTTTAGCCTCGCTCACCCCGGCCCGGGGTAGTCGCGCACGCGCGCCCGGGCGCGACCGCGCCCCGTGTCCAGCGGCGACGCGGGCCCGACCGGCTTTGTCCGTTTCTGAACGGTTCGCGTCTGCTGTCTCGGTGGCGCAGCTGCGGCCGCTGCCTCAAGATATTGCCGATTGTAAGTCACGGCCCGAGGTTTCTCTTCATGAAACAGGCACTGCTCGTCATCGATGTCCAGGAATCCTTCCGTCAGCGGCCGTACTTCCGCGCCGACGAGCTGCCGGCGTTTCTCGCCAATGTGCAGTCGCTGATCGATCGCTGCCGCGAGCGCGGCATCCCGGTCGTGCAGGTGTTTCACCGCGAGCCCGGCGAGGACCGCGGCAATCCCTTCACGGCGGCTTCCGGCTTCGTGCGGGCGATGCCCGAGCTCGCGCTGCGCGCCGATGCGGTGTTCCACAAGCAGGTGCACTCGGCGATGTTCGGCACCGACGCCGGCGGCGGCACGCTCGAGGCCTGGCTGCGCGGGCACGGCATCGGGGAGCTCCTCGTGACCGGCATCCGTACCGAGCAATGCTGCGAGACCACCACGCGCCATGCCTCCGACCTCGGCTTTCGGGTGAGCTACGTGACGGATGCGACGCTCACCTTCCCGATGCGCACCCGCACCGGGCGCGAGGTCTCGGCGGCGGAGATCCGCGAGCGCACCGAGCTGGTGCTCGATGGGCGCTTCGCCCGCATCGTGGCGAGCGCCGACGCGCTCGGCTGACCTGCGCCGCCGTGCGCGAGGTGGTGTTCGTCCTGCTGCCGAACGTCGTACTGCTCGACGTCGCCGGCCCGGCGGATGCGTTCCGCAACGCCGAACGCCGGGTGCCGGGGAGCTACCGGCTGCGCTTCGCGTCGCCGCTGCCGAGCCTGACCGCGGCCGTGGGGCTCACGCTCGGGGCGCTCGAGCCGCTGCCCGCGCACCTGTCGCCGGGTGCGCTGCTGATCCTGACCGGCACCGCCGGCGCGGCGGTCGACAGCCAGGAGCCGGCGACGCGGCGCGCGATTGCCTGGCTGCGCTCGGGAGCGGCCGCGGGTGCCGAGCTGCTGTGCGTGTGCACCGGCAGCGTGCTGGCGGGCCATGCAGGCCTGCTCGCCGGGCGCGAGTGCACCACCCATCACGAGCACCTCGAGGAGCTGAGGAACGTCGAGCCGCGCGCCCGCGTCCTCGAGAATCGCATCTTCGTCGAGGACGGGACCGTGACTACGAGCGCCGGCGTCACCGCCGGGCTCGATCTCGCCCTGCACGTGATCGGCCGGCAGCTGGGGCCGCACGTCGCGTCCGAGGTCGCGCGCGGCCTGGTCGTCTACCTGCGCCGCGCCGGCACCGACCCCACGCTCTCGCCCTGGGTCATGCACCGCAATCACCTGCACCCGGCGGTGCATCGGGTGCAGGACGCGGTGACGCGCGATCCGGCCGGCGCCTGGAGCTCGGCGCAGCTGGCGGCGGTGGCCTGCACCGGGCCGCGCAACCTCGCGCGACTGTTCGCCGAGCACGCGCGCTGCTCGCCCCTGGACTACGTGCAGCTCATCCGTTTCGCCTTCGCGAAGCAGCTCGTGACGGAGAGCCGGCTCGACCTCGAGCGCGTCGCGGTGCGGGCCGGCTTCGGCTCGGCGCAGCACCTGCGGCGTGTGTGGTCGCGCTGGGAAGCGCGTCCGCCGAGCGCGTTCCGCGGCCGCGGCGGAGCCGCGGCGGCGCGCGCAGCGGATCATGGTCCGTCGGCGGCCGGATGAGACCCGGGAGCCGCGCGGGCGCCGCGCTCTTCAGTGCGCGCTGGCCCTGGCGACGAGAAAGCTGACGAGCGGGATGAGCTGATTGGCGGCGCGGATGCTGTCGGCGATCCGGTAGCGTCCGTCGACCACGATGCAGGGGGTGCCAGGAACCTGCATGGCCATGACCTGCTGGTCGGCGGCGCGTATCCGGCCTTCGATGGTGAACGATCTGGCCATCGCCAGAAAATCCTCAGGCTTCACTCCGGTCCAGCGCGCGTAGGCCTTCGCGGCCTGCTCGATGGTGGGCTGCGGACTCATCAGGCGGCGCGTCTGGGGGTCGATGTTGGCGAGCTCCCCGGTCTTCCAGACCGCATCGAACATCAGCTGGTGGGTGCGCTCGGCGATGCCGAGCGCCTGCGCGGCCAGGTAGGCGCGCTGGAACATCGGCCAGTCCTCGGCCTGGTTGAACGCGGCCGGCAGGTAGGCGAGCTGCGCGTTGGGCGGCAGGCTCTTCCGCAGCAGCTCCATGGTCGGCTGGAAGGAGTTGCAGGCCGGACAGCCGTAGGAGAACACCTCGAGCACCTCGACCTTGCCGGCCGCCACGTTGGTGCGCTGCGGCTGGGCGAGCACGGCGTAGTCGCGGCCCTCGGTCCAGGCCGGTGCGGCCTCGGCGCGCAGCGTGGTGAGCGCCGCCAACAGCGAAAACAGCAGTCCGCGATAGGTTTTCATGGCGTGATCTTAGTGGAGTCCTGCGACTGGTAGATGGCGATCTCGCTGCGGCCGGTCGAATCGCGCGCGCCCCGATACATACCCTCGGTGCTGAAGTCCATGACGATGCGCCCGTCGCGGTCGACGCCGATCAGGCCGCCGTCGCCGCCGAGCCCGCGCAGGATATCGTGCAGCAGCTCGCGCATCGCGAGCTCGAGGGAGAGGCCCCGATACTCGACCGCCGCGCACACGTGATGCGCGGCGACGGCGCGGATGAAGTATTCCCCGTGACCGGTGGCCGACACGGCGCAGACGCCGTTCTTGGCGTAGGTGCCGGCGCCGATGATGGGCGAGTCGCCGACGCGCCCGGGGCGCTTGTTGGTCATGCCACCGGTGGAGGTGGCGGCCGCGAGGTTGCCGTCGCGGTCGCGCGCCACCGCGCCGACCGTGCCGTGCGCCGGCGGCACCAGATCCGAGACGCGCTCGCCGCGCTGCTCGTGCTCGAGCTGGCTCTGCCGCTCGGGAGTGCGGAAGTAGAGGTTGGGCACGAGCGCAAAGCCTTCCTCGAGGGCGAACTCCTCGGCGCCGCCGCCGACCAGCAGCACGTGGCGCGACTTCTCCATCACCCGGCGCGCGAGCTCGACCGGGTTCTTGACGTGGCGCACGGAGGCGACCGCGCCGGCGCGCTGCCGGCAGCCGTCCATGATGGCGGCGTCGAGCTCGGCCGAACCTTCGCGCGTGAGGGCCGCGCCGCGCCCGGCGTTGAACGAGGGGTCGTCCTCGAGGATACACACC
>DASPOP010000372.1:0-2259 GCA_035625955.1 Steroidobacteraceae bacterium
CACGCTGCTGACGGGCGCAGTCGCTGCGCTGATCGCCGCAGTCATCCCGCTCGGAACGCTCGGTGAGCTCATCTCGCTCGGCACGCTGCTCGCCTTCGCGGTGGTGTGCCTCGGAGTGCTGGTTCTGCGCCGGCTCGATCCGGCCGCTCAGCGTCCGTTCCGCACCCCGTGGGTCCCGGCGGTACCCGTACTCGGAATCGTGAGCTGCGTGGTTCTCATGGTGAGCCTGCCGGGAGGAACCTGGCTGCAGCTCGCCGCCTGGAGCGCGCTCGGGCTCGTCATCTACTTCGCATACGGCCGGCGCCACTCGCGCCTGCGAGGCGGGTAGCGCAGAAGCGGCGCATGCGCTCGCAGGCGGCGTCGATGCTCGACTCATCGGTCGCGAAGCACACGCGCACGCAGTGGGCGGACGCCGCCCCGAACGCCGCCCCATCCATCACCGAGACCTTCTGCGAGGCGTAGAGGCCGCGCACGAACTCACGGCCCGAGAGGCCGCTGGCACTCACGTCGACCAGCATGAACATGCCGGCCTCGGGCTCGATGGGCCGCAGCTCGCCGATGCCGCGCAGTCCGGCCGCGAAGCGCTGCTGGCGGGTGCGGCAGTACTCGCGCGCGCGCTGCTCGGCCGCGGGCGCGATGGCGAGCGCGGTGATCGCCGCTTCCTGCACGAAGCCCGGCAGCCCGAACAGCATGCACATGGCGAGGAGCTCGGCGTTGACGGCGAGCTCGCGCGGGCCGACCAGCCAGCCGGCGCGCCAGCCGGTCATGGCATGGGATTTCGAGAGACTCCCGAGCGTCACCACCTGCTGCGGGAGCCGCGCGGCGAGCCCCGGCACCCTGCCCCCGGGAGCCAGACCCGCGTAGACCTCGTCCGCGATCAGCCACAGATCGTGGCGGCGGGCCAGCTCCTCGATGGCCGCGAGCTCCGCCTCGTGAAAGACGAAACCGCTCGGATTGTTGGGGCTCGCCCAGACGATCGCGCGGGTGCGGCTCGTGACGAGTGACTTGAGCGCCGCGAGGTCGGGGCGCAGCCCCGCGTCCGCCGGCGCGCACACCATCCGCGCGCCGCCGACCTCCAGCGTCGCCGGATAGGTCGGATACATGGGCTCGAAGGTGATGACCTCGTCGCCCGGACCCCAGAGGCACAGTGAGGCGACGAACAGGGCGTTCTGCGCCCCGGCGAGATAGACGACGTTCTCGGCGCCGACCGCCTGGCCCGTGCGCGCTGCGTGCGCGCGGGCGATCGCCTGCCGCACCTCCAGCCGGCCGGCCGCTGCGACGTAGTGCGTGTCGCCGCGGCGCAGCTGCTCGATGGCGCGCTCGAGCACCGGGGCGGGGGTGTCGATGTCGGGGTCGCCGACGCTCAACACGATGACGTCTTCGCCCCGGGCGCGCGCCGCAACCGCCTCATAGTGCGTGAGCCAGGCGTCGGCGCCGGTGCCGGAGATGCGTTGGGTGAGGGCAGAGAATTTCACACAGCTAACTCTGCGTGGCCGGTGCTAACATTTCAAGCGCATGAGCGCAGCCTTAAGGACGGTCGGACGCTACGTCATCGAGACGCTGGCGGCCAACGGCATCGACACCGCGTTCGGCATCCCCGGCGTACACAACATCGAGCTGTACCGCGGGCTCGACTCGCGGCGCGTGCGCCACGTGCTCGCCCGCCACGAGCAGAATGCCGCCTTCGCCGCCGACGGCTTCGCCCGGGTTAGCGGCCGGGCCGCCGCCGCGTTCGTCATCTCAGGTCCCGGCCTCACCAATGCGCTCACCGCCATCGCCCAGGCCGCCTCCGACTCGGTGCCGATGCTGGTCATCGCCAGCACGCCGGTGCGCGCCTCGCTCGGCCGCCGCTGGGGTGTGCTGCACGAGCTAGCCGACCAGCGCGCCGTGGCAGCCGGCGCCGCGGGACTGGCGCTGCACGCGGGCTCCGCGGAGGAAGTGCGCGCGCATCTCGCCGCCGCGTTTGCATACTTGAGCGGCGGGCGCCCGCGGCCCGCCTATGTCGGCATCCCGCTCGACCTGCTGGCGGAAAAGACCGAGCTCCAGTCCGAGCGCTTCGCGCCCGCACGCCCGGTCCCGCCGCCTGATGCCGCCGCGATAGAGGCGGCGCGGGCGCTGCTCGAGAACGCGCAGCGGCCGCTGATCGTCGCCGGCGGCGGTGCGCGCCACGCGGGCGCGGCTCTCGCCCGGCTCGCCGAGGCGCTCGATGGCTACCTCGTCACGACCGCCGCGGGCAAGGGCGTCCTCCCCGAGACTCAC
>DASPOP010000373.1:0-4668 GCA_035625955.1 Steroidobacteraceae bacterium
GCCGGATTCTGCAGCAGCACCGTGGCGCTCGTGCCATCCGCGACCGCGATGTCGGGATGCCCGTCGCCATTCAGGTCGCCGATCGCGACGCTGAGAGGCTGGCCCATCCCGGCGTAGACCGTCGCCGTGCCGAACGTGCCCGCCGCCGCCGGCGCCGGATTCTGCAGCAGCACCGACACGCCGCCGCTGAAGTCGGGGTCGAGGCTCGCGACGACGAGGTCCGGTCTGCCGTCCCCGTTCAGGTCGCCGACCGCGACGTCGATTGCTCCCTCGGGCGTCGCGTAGGTCACCGGCGCGAGGAAGGTGCCGGGACTCGCCGCGTTCTGCAGCAGCACCGAGACGCCGGCTACCCCTGTGCCGTCGGTTCCCGGTCCGTAGTTCGCGACCACGAGGTCGGGCAGGCCATCCCCGTCGATGTCCGCGATTCTCACCGCCTGCGGCTGAGCGCCCGCGGGGAAGGTCACAGGCGCCGCGAACGTGACCGGGGAGGTCGAGGTTTCGACGAACACGTAGACGGCGCCGTTGTTGCCGTTGGCGTCGTAGGTTGCAGCGACGACGGCGACCTTGCCGTTGCCGAGGCTGCCGATCGCGACCGACGGAGTGAAGTTGTTGGTGGCGAGCTTGATGGGTGCCAGGAACTTGCCGGGATTAGCCGGATCGTGCACGAGGACGATCGCGTTGCCCGAGACGCTGTTATCCGCCAGCGCGAGATCCAGCTTGGCGCCGCTGCCGGTCAGATCCCCGGCGACGACCTGATTGGGCTGGCCGCCGGTCGCGATGTCCACCCCCGGCATGAAGGTTCCGGCCGTCGCTCCGTGCATGAACACGGAAATACTGCCGGAGCCCGAGTTGGAGACGACGAGGTCGAGATGGCCCGAGCCGGTGAGATCCGTGGCTACGATGCCGGAAGGGTTAGTCCCGGTGATGGGGTACTGCACGCCTTTGGCGAAGGTGCCCGGCGAGGCCATGTTGCCGAGGATGACGTTGGCGAACCCGGGGTTGGTGAAGGCTCCCGAATCTGCGGTCGTGGCGACGACCAGGTCCGGAACGCCGTCGCCGTTGACGTCGGCGATGGCGACGGAGTTGGGAACGTTGACGGGGGTCGGCGGGCCGCATCCCCAGTCACAATTGTTCCCGTAGCCGCCGCAGCTCTCCAGGGCGAGCAGCAGCGTGGCGGCGCCGGCGAGCAGCCGCAGGCGGCGCAGCGCGGTGGGGCCTGCGAACAGGTGGAATCTCATGTGCGTTCCTCCGTGCAAAATACGCCCTAAACGCGGGTAACGCGCTCAGGAGCGCCGGGTTGACCGCCCCAAGCATTAAGGCGTTCCCCCTGACAGCGTACACTGCTCCGGATGCGGCGGAACAGAACGTGAAGCAGGTGGCAGATTCGCGAACTGTCTTTCTGTTCGACGTGGATAACACGCTGCTCGACAACGATGCCGTCCAGGCCGACCTGAGCTCGTACCTGGAACGTGAGTTCGGCCGCGCCAGCCGCGATCGTTACTGGGCCCTGTTCGAGGAGCTGCGGATCGAGCTCGGCTATGCGGATTATCTCGGTGCCCTGCAGCGCTACCGGCTGGAGAACCTCGACGATCCGCAGCTGCTGCGGGTCTCGGCGTTTCTGGTCGACTATCCCTTTGCGGAGCGGCTCTATCCCGGCGCGCTCGCGGCGCTCGCGCGCTGCGGCGAGCTGGGCCGGACCGTTCTGCTCTCGGACGGGGACGTGGTGTTCCAGCCGCGCAAGGTGCAGCGCTCGGGGCTTTGGGCCGCGGTGTCGGGCCGGGCCCTGATCTACCTGCATAAGGAGCAGATGCTCGATGCGGTGGAGCGGCGCTACCCCGCCGGCCACTACGTGATGGTCGACGACAAGTTGCGCATACTGACGGCCATGAAGGGTATCTGGGGACCGAAGCTGACGACCATCTTTGCGCGCCAGGGGCACTATGCGCTCGACCCAGGCGAGCTGGCGGCATACCCGGCTGCGGATTTCGCCGTGCAACGCATCGGCGAGCTGGCCGAATGGGACTACAGCCGGCTCGAGGGGACGACATGACGGCGAACCATCCATGGCTCGAGGGTCTGCGCAACGCGAGCGCGGCGCTGCAGACCGTGCTCGGCGCTCTGCTCGAAGCCGAGCGGCGTTTTGCCCCCTTTGCCTCGCCCCTCGAGCGTCTCAGGCACATTACCACCGACCCGGCCTGGGCCTGGCTGCAACCGCTCTACGGCCTGATTGCCGACGTCGATCACGCGCTCGCAGTGGCGCGCGATCTGCCGGAGAGCGAAGCCGCAGCGATCGGCGCGCACGCGCGCGAGCTCCTGACGGGCGGCGGCGGGCCCGCCGAGCAGCAGTTCCTCGAGCATTACCGCGGGATGCTGCAGACCGATCCGGCGATCGCCATGGCGCACGCCGGCGCACTGCGCGCGCTGCAGGCACTGCCGCCGGAGGCGGGCGATCAGGCCGAGCGGCTACACGCGCGGCATCAGTGGAACGAGCGACGGCGCTTCCTGCGCATGGGGCCGCGCGGACGGGGCACCTCATAGCGCGCCGCGCCGCTTCCCCGGCAGCGCGTCCGCCGGGCTCGCCCGCCGAAGTCCTGCGCGTCTTCGGCGCGCTCGGGGTGCGCTCCTTCGGCGGCCCGCTCGCCCACCTCGGCTACTTTCGCGACGAGTTCGTCGCGCGCCGCGGCTGGCTGAGCGAAGCGGCCTACGCCGAGCTCGTCGCCCTGTGCCAGTTCCTGCCGGGACCCGCCAGCAGCCAGGTCGGATTCTCCATCGGGCTCGCGCGCGCGGGCTACGCCGGCGCGCTGGCCGCATGGCTCGGCTTCACGCTGCCTTCGGCGGCGGCGCTGGTGGCCTTCGCGTACGGTGCGCGCTCACTCGGCGGCGCAGGCGGCGCGGGACTGCTCCACGGGCTGCAGCTGACGGCAGTGGCGATCGTCGCGCAGGCGGTGCTCTCCATGGCCCGCAGTCTCACCCCCGACCGCGGCCGCGCCTCGATCGCGATCGCCGCGCTTCTCATCGTGCTCGCCGGGAGCTCCTCGCTCGCACAGCTCGCCGCCATCGCCGCGGGCGGTATCGCCGGGCTCGGGCTGTGCCGGGACGCGGCGCCGCTGGCGGCCCAGGAGCTGCGCGTGCCGGTGTCGCGCCGCGCCGGCCTCGCCTCGCTCGCGCTCTTTGCGGTGCTGTTGCTCGGGCTGCCGCTGCTGCGCTCGGCCTGCCGGTGGCAGAACGCGGCTCTGCTCGAGGCGTTCTACCGTTGCGGCGCGCTGGTGTTCGGCGGCGGCCACGTCGTGCTGCCGCTGCTGCGCGATGCAGTCGTCGCTCCCGGATGGGTGAGCGATGCCGCCTTCCTCAGCGGCTACGGCGCGGCGCAGGCCGTTCCGGGGCCGCTCTTCAGCTTCGCGGCTTACCTGGGCGCGGTGGTCAACATCGGTCCCGGCGGCATCGCCGGGGCCGCGACCGCGCTGGTTGCGATCTACATGCCGGGCATGCTGCTGCTGCTCGGCGCCCTGCCGCTGTGGCAGTCGTTGCGCGCAATGCGGCGCGCGCCCGCGGTCGTCTCCGGGATCCATGCGGCGGTCGTGGGGCTGCTCGCCGCCGCGCTCTACGATCCGATCTGGACCACCGCGGTGCACACCCGCGGAGATCTGGCGGTGGCGGCCGTCGGGTTGGTGCTGCTCATCACCTGGCGCGTCCCGCCGCTCGTCGTCGTCCTGACGGGCGCGGCCGGCGGCCTCGCGCTCACCGCTCTCGGCGCGTGAGGCTCCCGCCGAGCTCGCGGCCTCAGGGCGGCAATTGCCCGCGGACCAGCCGGATGTGCAATTCCCTCATGCGGTAGTCCATGATCAGCGTGTCGAAGGATCCGAGCAGATCCATGCCGAGAAGCAGCACGGGCTTGTCGGTCATGTGCCAGTGCTGGAAGAGGTACATGTCGCCGAAGACGATGTGCACGCCGGTGATCGTGAGGCCGCCCATCTCGATCTGGGGCGCCTCCAGGTTCTCGCCGCTCTGCACGTCGAGCGTCACGCCCACGACCTGGGCCTTCCTGGCGTCGCGCGGCGGATGTCGCATCAACGCCTTTTGCAGCGGCAGATTGCCGATGCTTCCCTGAGCGCCGGTGTCGATGATGGCCTTGCAGCGGATGCCGCCGACCCTGACTTCGGCAATCGGCAGGCCGCCCTCGACGACCTTGAACGGCACGACGCTGAAGCCGACATGGGCGGGCTCGCCGTGGGAAGTGGCGATCTCCAGGCGGTCGTGTTGGAAGTCCGCCGCGATGCGTTTGCCCGCGAGTCCCTCGTTGCCGAGCACACCCTGCGCGCCCCCGAACACGTCCGCCACCACCGGGAGCGTGGTCGGGCCGAGCAGCAGGTCGCCGACCTCCATGCGTGAGACCGAGATCGTCGGCACGATAGCGGATCCGGTGAAGCCGGTGACCACGGTGGCAGTGGCCGCGCCCGGCGAGCCGAGCGCCGCGGCGGTGGACGGAATGACGGCCGAGTGGTTCGCGCCGGTGTCCAGCACGAGGCGGAAGGGCCCCTTGCCGTCGATCAGCACCGGCGCCCAGATCCGGCCGATCCGGTCACGGGTGGTCTTCGCCACGAAACGCGGCTCCGGCGCTTCCACCACGACCTCGGAAAGCGGCGGCTCGGCCGACCCGCCGGGCTGTGC
>DASPOP010000374.1:0-3518 GCA_035625955.1 Steroidobacteraceae bacterium
CAGTACGCGCTGGCGCAAGCCGCGCGTCGCCTTCGACCCGGGAGCGTTCGAGGAAGAACAGATCTTCTACCCCGCCAGGGACGGCACGCACATCCCGATGCTGCTCGCCTACCGCAAGGGGCTGAAGCTCGATGCGGACAATCCGTTGCTGCTCTACGGATATGGCGGCTTCGGCATCCCGAATCTGCCGCGCTTCGACGCCGCGCTCATCGCCTGGCTCGAGAGGGGTGGGGTGTACGCGGTCGCCAACATCCGCGGCGGCGGCGAGTACGGCGAGGCGTGGCACACCCAGGCCATCCGCACCCACCGCCAGGTGGCGTTCGATGACTTCATCGCCGCGGGCGAATGGCTGATCGCACACCACTACACCTCGGTGCCGCGGCTGGCGATTTACGGCGCCTCGAACGGCGGCCTGCTGGTCGGCGCCTGCATGACGCAGCGGCCCGAGCTCTACGGCGCGGTGATCGCGGACGTGGGCGTGATGGACATGCTGCGCTTCCCCAGGTTCGGGCAGGGCGCCGGGTGGCAAGGGGACTTCGGCTCCCCCGACGACCCGGAGGAATTCAAGGCGCTCTACGCCTATTCGCCGCTGCACAACGTGCGCGCGGGCGTGCGTTATCCCGCCACGCTCGTCATCACCGGCGACCACGACACGCGCGTGATGCCCGCCCACTCCTTCAAGTTCGCCGCGGCGCTGCAGGGGAGCCAGGCGGGCGCGGCGCCGGTGCTGCTCGACGTGGAGCTCAACTCCGGGCACGGCGGCAGCCAGACCGTCTACCGCGCGATCGCCCTGCACACGGACATCTATACCTTCCTCGCGCGCAACCTTGCGATGAAGGACCGCTAGCAAATGTCCTGGACCACACGTCGCGAGGACAAGGCGCGCAGGCTCGCGGGCGTCGCCGCGCACCTCGACGGCAAGCTGCTGCGAGCGGCGGATATCGTGCCGGTACTCGAGGCGCTGCTCAGGCCTGGCGACCGGGTGGCGCTCGAGGGCAATAACCAGAAGCAGGCGGATTTCCTGTCACGCTCGCTGGCGGCGGTCGATCCGCAGCGTCTCCACGACCTGCATCTGCTGATTGGCTCGATCAGCCGCCCCGAGCACCTCACGCTGTTCGAGCGTGGTATTGCGCGCCGTGTGGAGTTCGCCTATGCAGGCCCCCAGAGCCTGCGCCTCGCGCAACTGCTCGAGGCACGCAAGCTCGAGATCGGCGCGATCCATACCTACGTCGAGCTCTACGCGCGCATGTTCGTCGATCTCACGCCGCACGTGGCGCTGGTGTGCGCCGTGCAGGCGGACCCGAGCGGAAACCTCTACACCGGGGCCAATACCGAAGACACGCCGACCATCGTCGAGGCGACCGCGTTCCGCCATGGCATTGTCCTGGCGCAGGTCAACGAGGTCGTGGAGCGCCTGCCGCGCGTCGATATCCCCGGCTCCTGGGTGGACCTCATCGTGCCCGCCGACCGGCCGTTCGCCCTCGAGCCGCTGTTCACGCGCGATCCGCGCCGCATCAGCGAGCTGCAGGTGCTGATGGCGATGATGGTGATCCGCGGCATCTACGAGCGTCACGGGGTCACCTCGCTCAACCACGGCATCGGGCTCGGCACCGCGGCGATCGAGCTGCTGCTGCCGACCTACGCGGCAAGCCTCGGACTCAAGGGCAAGATCTGCCGCAACTGGGCGCTCAATCCGCATCCGACGCTCATCCCTGCGATCGAGAGCGGCTGGGTCGAGAGCATCCATTGCTTCGGCAGCGAGGTCGGCATGGAGGACTACGTGCGGGCGCGCTCCGATGTGTTCTTCGTCGGCGGCGACGGCAGCCTGAGATCGAACCGCGTGCTGTGCCAGCTTGCCGGCCAGTACGCAGTCGACCTCTTCATCGGCTCGACGCTGCAGATGGACGCGGACGCCAACTCCTCCACGGTGACCCTCGGCCGCATCGCCGGCTTCGGCGGCGCGCCGAACCTGGGTCACGATCCCGGAGGCCGCCGGCACAGCAGCCCGGCGTGGCTCAGCCTGATCGCCGCCGATGCCCCAATCGTCCGCGGCCGCAAGCTGGTCGTGCAGCTGGTGGAGACCTTCAGCCGCAGCGGCAGCCCGACACTGGTCGACTCGCTCGATGCGGTTGAGGTCGGCAGGCGTTGCGGGATGCCGATTGCGCCGATCATGATCTACGGCGACGACGTGAGCCATGTGGTCAGCGAGCAGGGGATCGCCTACCTCTACAAGGCGCAGGGCGCGGAAGAACGCCGCGCAGCCCTCGCCGCCATTGCCGGCGCCACTGCGATAGGAAAGGGCGCTACGGCGCAACGCACCGCGAGCCTGCGCTCGCGCGGCATCGTCGCGCATCCCGAGGATCTCGGCATCGAACGTGGCGCTGCCCAGCGTTCGCTGCTCGCGGCCGGCAGCATCGAGGATCTGGTCTCCTGCTCGGGCGGACTGTACAAGCCTCCGGCACAATTCCGTTAATCCCAACGGCCCTGTTGTTTAGGGGGCAAGAGTCCGTGCGCTCCCCCTAACTACGGAGTGCTCGGCTTCTGAGGTGATCGGAACTGCGGCGTATCGCGCCCCGCCTCTTGCCCGCGAGCGTGAAACCGTCGATGGGGTGGCCTGCGCGCGCCGCCGCAGGCGCCGCGCGCCAATCAGTCAATGAGGCGACGGTTTCTGCCGGCGCAGGTGCCAGGCCGCGAGCTCGCCGACCACGCCGCTGCGAAATGCCAGCACGCACGCCACGAAGATCGCGCCGATGATGGCGGTGACCCAGCCGCCGACGAGGTCGGAGAGATACTGCTGCAGGGTCACCACGACCGCCGCGCCGAGCACCGGGCCGAAGAAGGTGCCGGTGCCGCCGAGCAGCGTCATCAGGATCACCTCGCCCGACGTCGACTGATCGACGTCGGTGAGCGTCACGAAGCCGAACACCAGCGCCTTGAGCGAGCCGGCGAGGCCCGCGAGGGTCGCCGACAGCACGAAGGCGAGCAGCTTGTAGCGGTTGATCTCGTAGCCGAGCGAGGTGGCACGCGGCTCGTTCTCGCGGATCGCCTTCAGCACCTGGCCGAAGGGGGAGTGCACCACCCGGCGGATGAAGAGATACACCGCGACGAACACCGCGAGCACCACGTAATAGAGCACCAGATCCGATTTGAGCGGCAGGAGCCCCAGCAGCTTGCCGCGCGGCACACCCTGCAGCCCGTTCTCGCCACCGGTAAAGGGCGCCTCCAGGCACACGAAGTACACCAGCTGCGCCAGGGCGAGGGTGATCATCGCGAAGTAGATCCCCTGGCGGCGGATGGCGAGCGCCCCGACCGCGAGCCCGAGGAGCGCGGCGACCGCGACGCCGGCGAGTATCGCCGTACCCGGGCCCCAGTCGTGCGCAGTGACCAGCCACCCGGTCGCGTAGGCCGCCGAGCCGAAGAAGGCCGCATGCCCGAAGGAGAGCATGCGGCCGAAGCCGAGCAGCAGGTTGAAGGCGCAGGCGAACATCGCCACGCACAGCAGCTGCATCATGAATACC
>DASPOP010000375.1:0-7182 GCA_035625955.1 Steroidobacteraceae bacterium
GCGAAGGCAACAGCCATGGCCAGGAATAGTGCGGCGGTAGCCCAGAAGCCCACCGGATTGCTGCGGCGACGAACTGTGCCGCCCCTAGTGCGCATAGCGCCAGATTTGATCCCATGGAAGACCACCCACGCCAAGTACGCAGAGAGAAGCCCACCCAGCCCAGCACGTAGAAATGTGGCGATCACATGCCTGTGACGTCTAACGGTGAAGTTGAGGGGCCGGACGACCACGTGTCCAGGGCGCCGCGGGCCCGCAATCTCTACTGGGTCCCGCGGCGCCCCAGTGCGGCCGATCAGGCGCCGAGGGCGCACACTCTCTTCCCGCGCCCGAGGCGCCAGGCCGCAGGCGCATCACGGCCCCCTCCAACGATTGTTAGACGGCATGGCCAAGCTCCTCAATGGCCCGACTGTCCCGCAGCGCGTCCTCTAGTGAGGTGAACCAAGCGGAATCATCGCCCATGCTGAGGTGCTCTGAGAGCCAGAGTAAGCCCCAGGGCGCTCGAGGCCCGAAGCCGTCGGCGCAGTACGCGATGCCCGTATTTGACGGTGGATGCTCGAGCACGATCCAGCACGGATAGTGATGGCGTTCGGCGTAGGGCCAAGGACGCAATTCGCATCGTGGCGAAACGCGTAGGCGCGCAACGAGAGTAATGAGAGCGGGATTGCTCATGGCAGTGAGTTGAGCGTCTACAAGCGCTACCACTGCTGATGCGTCCAAAGCCATGACGTCTAACGGTGAAGTTGAGGGGCCGCGCAGAAGCGCCGGCCGGGCGACGCGGGCGCACACTGTCCCCAGGCGCCCGCGGCGCCAAACAAGAAGCGCCTCACGGACCCCTCCAACGATTGTTAGAGCGCATGCCTGTCATGGGTAACGCTTCCCTCACCACTTGCGAGGAGGTAATTCTCCGCCCAAAGCATGCACGGCACTATAAACGGCAGCACCACAAGGAGCAGGCCAAGCTGCGGCAGGGGGCTGTACCGAAGAAGCTGTTGCGGATGTAAGAACCAATAGAGCACATAAACGGTGGCACTGAGCGTCATAGCGGTATACAGCACCCACCCGAGGGGTCGAACTACGCTACGAAGCTCAGTGCGACACTTCCGACAGTAAAGCCGGGGAGCTGAGAATTGGTACCACCTCAACCCCGGACGAGGTGCAAAGGGGTGGATGCCAACTCGGCGGATCGTGGTGCCACAGCGCGGACACGTGCGGGACATGCGCTCTAACGGTGAAGCTGAGGGGCCGCGCAGAAGCGCCCGATCAGAGCCGCGGGGGCACACTGTCTTCCCGCACCCGCGGCGACACTACCGCGCTTCACGGCCCCCTCCAGCGATTGTTAGATGGACGGGGCACCGCGTTTGCGTTCATGTCCTCGCCGGTGCGCCTGCGCTTCGTGCTCATCATGCTCACATAGTAAGCAACCTCAAACGCCGCCAGCAGCAGGAGAGCAACGACCCACTGTTTCGTCAGAAGGAGCCAGACGAGAACAGGCCCCAGGAGAGTCCCAAGTGCAATGTAGAGTGAGCGCACCGAGGCCCCGGTCCATCTAACTCAATCTTGAGGACGTAAACGTCGCGATGTAAGGCGACATTTGTGTCGCATAAGGGTGGCGCCCCGTCCCTACCCTCCCGATCGCCCGTTCCATGCCTGCGCCGCCTCGAGCTGAGTCTCGGCCTGAGGACCGTTGCAGCCGCACTTGAGGCACTCGACGTGGTAGGAGGCGTCGGGATCGTCCTCGCCGCTCCAGCGCTCGACGATCAGTTGATCGGCGCCGCTGCCGCAGAAGGGGCAGCGCTGCGGCTCGCCCGCTTCCTCGATGGGGTTGCCGTCCATGTCGGTGAAGCGATCCGGGTTGAATGGGCTCATGACCGCGGCTCCTGCGTGGGTCTGGGGGGACTAGCGGGTCGTTCCTCCCGGGGTCGTCGGTGCCGCCGGCGGCGTCGGCGGCCGGCGCATGATGCTGGTCGCGGTGGCGACCATGGATGCGAGGTCGGAGAGATGGCCCGGCACGACGAGCGTCGTGCTCTCCTTCGCCAGCTTGCCGAACTGCCGTACGTACTCCTCGCCGAGGCGCAGCTGCATCGCCTCGATTCCGCCGCGCTCGGCGAGAGCGGCGCCGACGCGGCGCAGCCCCTCCGCGGTCGCGGTCGCGACCGCCAGGATGGCGGCCGCCTGGCCGTCGGCCTCGTTGATCTGCTGCTGCTTGCTGCCCTCGGAGGCCTTGATGACGCGCTGCTTGTCCCCCTCGGCCTGATTGATCTTGGCGTCGCGCTCGCCTTCCGAGGTGAGCACGACGGCGCGCTTCTCGCGCTCCGCGCGCATCTGCTTCTCCATCGCCGAGAGCACGTCCTTCGGCGGCGCGATGTTCTTGATCTCGTAGCGCATCACCTTGACGCCCCAGGCGACCGAGGCCTTGTCGAGCTCGGCCACGACGTTGGCGTTGATGGTGGCGCGCGCCTCGAAGGTGCGGTCGAGCTCGATCTTGCCGATCTCGCTGCGCAGCGTCGTCTGGGCGAGCTGCCCGATGGCAAAGACGTAGTTGGTGATGCCGTAGGAGGCCAGGTGCGGATCGAGCACCTGCAGGTAGAGCACCGCGTCCACCGCCACCTGCACGTTATCCTTGGTGATGCAGATCTGCTCGGGGACATCGAGCGCCTGCTCCTTGAGGTTGTGCCGATAGGCGATGCGCTCGACGAAGGGGATCAGGATGTGAAAGCCCGCCTGCAGGGTGCGGCTGTACTTGCCGAGGTTCTCGACGACGTAGGCACTCTGCTGCGGCACCACGGTGGCCGTGCGGAACACCAGGATCACGGCGATGATGGCGAGCGCAATAAAGACGTAGGAGGTGTACATAAGAGCTTTCTTCTAGGTGTCGGGTCTCACGAGGAGCGTCAGCTGCTGCACGCTGACGATGCGGGCGCGGCTGCCGGAAGGGAGCGGCGTGCTGCTGTCGTTGCGCACGGTCCAGAAAGTGCCGCCGTACTCCGCCTGGCAGCTGTCGCCCGCGCCGAGCGCGACCGGGAGCGTGATCAGTCCGCCCTTCGGCCCGGTGGCGGCCGCGGGCGTGGCGCCGTGGAACCGGCGGTAGATGCGGCTTCGGAAGGTGACCATGGAGACCACGGCGAGCAGCGCAAACAGCGCCCACTGCAGCCACTCGGCGAGCGGCAGCGCCAGGGTCGCAAGCCCCACCAGAATTGCGGCGCTGCCGACGAACACCAGATAGAACTGCGCGTTCACGAAGGAGAGCTCGGCGCCGAGAAGAATCGCGCCGGCGATCATCCAGCCCCACCAGGTCATCTGCGCGTCCCCCGTACCTGCCGCCTGCGGCAGCCTCTGCTCGCGGCAAATTATACGGCCTGCATGTGTGAAATACGGTAAACGCGTGCCTTAGTGCCACTCGCGGCGCGGCGGCGGTTCTGATTCCATCGCGGTCACGGGTTGCGTACATGCCGGTCCGCGAGCGAGAGGTGTCGGCCGAGCGGCCGCCGGGCGTGCTGGCCGTGGCGCGCGAGCGCATGCGTACGCGGCACCTGTCGCTGCGCACCGAGCAGGCCTACCTGCGCTGGATGAGGCGCTATGCGGACTTTCACGGCGGCCGGCCGCTCGCCGCGCTCGGCGCGCGGGAGCTCGAGCGGTTCCTGACGCATCTCGCGGTCACGCAGCGCGTGGGCGCTGCCACGCAGAGCCAGGCGCTGCAGGCACTCCTCTTCCTCTACCGCCACGTGCTGCAGATCGAGCTGCCGTGGCTCGACAACGTGACGCGCGCCTCGCAGGCGAAGCGGCTGCCGGTGGTGTTGAGCCGCGCCGAGGTGCGCGCGCTGCTCGCGCAGCTCGAGGGGACCTCGTGGTTGGTGGCGAACCTGCTCTACGGCAGCGGCCTGCGCCTCATGGAGGGGCTGCGGCTGCGGGTCAAGGATCTCGTACTCGAGCGCGGCGAGCTCATCGTCCGCGAAGGCAAGGGCGGCAAGGATCGCGTCACCATGTTGCCTGCGGCGCTCGCCACACCGCTGCGCGCGCATCTCGCACGGCTGCGGGCCTGGTTCGAGGAGGAGCGTCGCTGCGATCGGCCGGGCGTGTCGCTCCCCTTCTCGCTCGCGCGCAAGTATCCGCGCGCGGGTACGCAGTGGGGCTGGCAGTACCTCTTC
This sequence comes from Steroidobacteraceae bacterium, assembly GCA_035625955.1. Lineage (GTDB taxonomy): Bacteria > Pseudomonadota > Gammaproteobacteria > Steroidobacterales > Steroidobacteraceae > 13-2-20CM-66-19. The sequence goes on from DASPOP010000375.1 coordinate 4,146, forward strand.
CCGGCCCGGACTCTGTGCCGCGATCCCTATCTGGGCGTGCCGGTACGCCATCACCTCCACGAGAAGCGCGTGCAGCGCGCGGTGCAGGAGGCGGTGCATCGCGCCGGGCTCAGCCAGCCGGCGAGCTGCCATACGCTGCGCCACTGCTTCGCGACGCATCTGCTCGAGGACGGCTATGACGTGCGCACGGTGCAGGAGCTGCTCGGCCACTCGGACCTGAAGACCACCATGATCTACACGCACGTCATGGCGAAGGGCGCCCGAGGCGTGCGCAGCCCGCTCGATCAGAAGTGATACGCGAGCGTGCCGTTGCTCTCCGCGAGGCTCCCCGCGGCGATGAGCTCATCGACGAGGCGCTGCAGCTCGCTCTCCGGGACTCTCTGCGAGAAGTGCGAGTGCAGCACGGCGATGAGGCCCTTGCGCTTGCGCGGGCGGCGCATCTTCTGCGTGCCGGCGAGCAGGTGCAGGGCTTCGTCCCGGAGCGATCCGCCCTCGCGCCGCGGACGCTCCCGGCGCGCGCCGCCGCGCGCCCGGCGGCCCTCGCCGCCGCCTCCGCCTCCGCCCGCATCCCTGCCCGATCGGCCGCCCGCGGGGCTGCGCGGCGCCGCCGCGGGCGCGGCGCGTGAGCTGAGCGCCTCGGCCATGGTGTTCGCGCGGCGCACGGCGAAGCCGCGGCGGACGAGGTGACGCACCAGGGGATCGAAGCCCTTGTCCTTCGAGAGGATGACGCAGGCGGTGTCGGGCGCTCGCGCCAGATACTCGCCGAGATAGAAGGCGATGTGGAAGTCGAGCGCGTTCTTGCCCTGGCCCTCGATGTCGATCGGCACGAAGCGCTCGCCGAGCCTCAAGGCCGCCTTGAGGAACTCGGTCGGCACGGTGCGCTGCGAGGCGCCGAAGAAGAACGGCACGCGCACCCCGTCGGGGATCGCGGCGAGATCGATCTTGCCGATGTTCTCGTAGTCGACGAGCAGCACGCTCTCGGTCATGGTCACCCCGCGGCGCCGGCCTGGGCGCGAGCGAAGCCATTCTGCCGCCATGCCTCGTATACGACCAGCGCCACCGCATTGGAGAGATTCAGGCTGCGGCTGCGCGCGCGCATCGGGATCGCGAGCTGCCGCTCGCGCGGCACGCGCGCGAGCACCCGCGCCGGCAGGCCCCGGGTCTCGGGGCCGAAGATGAGCGCATCGCCCGCGCCGAAGGCCGCCTCGCTGTAGGGCCGCGCGCCGCCGGTCTCGACGCTGAAGAGGCGCGCGGCACCTAAGGCCTCGAGGCAGGCGGCCAGGCTCGCGTGCACGCGCACCTCGGCGAGCTCCCGGTAGTCGAGGCCGGCGCGGCGCAAGGCCTTGGCCGTGAGCTCGAATCCGAGCGGCCGCACCAGGTGCAGCGTCGCGCCCGTGTTCGCGCACAGGCGGATGACGTTGCCGGTATTGGGCGGGATCTCGGGCCGGTAGAGAACAACGTGGAACATCTGAGCTCGCGTGGGCGGTGCGCGGGGCTGTGCGATAATGCGCGCCATGCCGAGCGCGATACCAGAAGCAGCCGGGGCGCCGGGGCGCCCGGGCGCGGACGCTCAGCTCCCGGCGCTGCGCTTTGCCTTCTGCGGCCTCGATTTCGCCTCGCCGATCGTGCTGCTCTCGGGCTGCGTCGGCTTTGGCGAGGAGTACACGCGGGTCGAGGGGTTCTCGAACCGCGACGCTGGCGCCATCGTGCTCAAGGGCACGACCTTGAGGCCCCGCCTCGGCAACCCGCCGCACCGGGTCTACGAGACGCCGGCCGGGATGCTGAACGCCATCGGCCTGCAGAATCCCGGCGTCGAGCAGGTGGTGAAGACGGTCCTGCCGCAGCTCGACTTCACCGAGACGCGCTTCATCGCCAACGTCTGCGGCTCGACGGTGGAGGAATACGCCGAGGTCACGCGGCGCTTCGATCAGTCGCCGATCGACGCCATGGAGATCAACATCTCCTGCCCGAACGTCAAGGAAGGCGGCGTCGCCTTCGGCAACTACCCGGAGATGTCAGCGCAGGTGGTGGCCGCGTGCCGCCGCGCGACGCGCAAGCCGCTGATCACCAAGCTCTCGCCCAACCAGACCGATATCCGCGAGAACGCGCGCCGCTGCATCGAGGCGGGGACGGATGCGCTCGCGGTCATCAAAACCATCATGGGCATGGCGATCGATGTGGCCACGCGCCGGCCGGTGATCGGCAACCTGCAGGGCGGGCTCTCGGGGCCGGCCATCAAGCCGATCGCGCTCCTCAAGGTGCACCAGGTCTACGAAGTGGCCGGCCCCCACAAGGTGCCGATCATCGGCCAGGGCGGCATCGTCAGCGCCACCGACGCGATCGAGTTCCTGATCGCCGGCGCGAGCGCGGTCGGAGTCGGCACGGCGCTGTTCTACGATCCGCTGGTGTGCCGCAAGATCAACGCGGGGATCGCGGAGTACCTGCGCGCGCAGGGACTGAAGAACGTGACGCAGCTCACCGGGACGCTGCGCACCGGGCGCGACATCGAGGACTGCGCGGTCTCGGGCTAAAGAAGTGCGCGCGGCGCACGCGCGTTTCGCACCAGGAGGAGCCAGGCATGATGAGGACAATTTTCCTGACGGCGCTCGCTGGCGTGCTCGCGGGCTCGCTCGCGGCGTGCGTCGTGGAGCAGCCGTACCAGTATCAGCAGCCCGTCGACACCTCGGCGGCGCCGGTCCCGGCGACCGACGAGACCGAGGAGCAGGCGACCGAGCCGCCGCCGCCGCTGCCGGTCTACGAGCAGCCGCCGTGCCCGGTGGAGGGCTATATCTGGACGCCCGGCGTGTGGCGCTGGGGCGTGGACGGCTACTTCTGGGTTCCGGGCACCTGGGTCGCGCCCCCGCAGGTGGGATTCCTGTGGACGCCCGGCTACTGGGGCCTGGTCGGCGCCGTGTACGTCTTTCACCCGGGACACTGGGGACCGCACGTCGGCTACTACGGCGGCATCAACTACGGCCATGGCTACGACGGCGACGGCTATCGCGGCGGCCGCTGGGAGAACAACCACTTCCGCTAC
>DASPOP010000376.1:0-3627 GCA_035625955.1 Steroidobacteraceae bacterium
GCTGCGCGAGGCGCTGCGGCGCATGGGCCGCGCGGATCTGATCGGCAACGGCCGCCATCAGCTGATTCCTGCCTACCAGCCGGCGAGCCACACGAGCGGCGCGCCGCGCCGCGGGCCGGCCGGGGCCGCGCGCCCCTTCCGCACCCAGCACACCGGGCTCCCGCGCACGCCGCGCCGCCGGCCGTAATCAGATGACGAGCTTCGTGACCCTGCTGCAGCAGGGGAATTCCTGGCTGTTCGTGCCGAGTGCCATCCTGCTCGGCGCCCTGCACGGGCTCGAGCCGGGGCACTCGAAGACCATGATGGCGGCCTTCATCGTGGCGATCCGCGGCACGCTCGCCCAGGCGGTGCTGCTCGGACTGTCGGCCACGGTGTCGCACACCGCGATCGTCTGGGCCATTGCGCTAGCCGGGCTGCACTTCGGGCGCAACTGGAATACCGAGACCACCGAGCCCTGGTTTCAGATCGTCTCGGCGGTGCTGATCATTGCGGTGGCGGCCTGGATGCTGTGGCGGACGCGGCGCGAGAGCGCGGCGCGAACCGACTACGCACCGCTGCGCGATCATCATCATCATGATCATGAGGACCACGGTCACGGGCACGCCGCCGGGCGCCGCATCGACACCGGCCACGGCGTCGTGCGGCTCGCGATCTCGGAGGACGGTGTGCCGGCGCGCTTTCGCCTCTGGCAGGAGAGCGGCCCGGCCTGGCCGGCCGAGCAGGTGCAGATCGAGACCGAGCGCGCGGACGGCAGCCGCGAGCTCTTCAGCTTCCGCCGGCACGGCGCCTGCCTCGAGTCGCAGCAGACGATTCCCGAGCCGCACGAGTTCGTCGCGCGCCTGCGCCTCGGCCACGCCGGACACAGCCACGACTTCGACCTGGAGTTCGTCGCGGGCGGGCACCGCCATGCGATCCCCGCCTACGGCGGCCTCGACGTCGCCGCGCCCGGCTACCAGGACCCCCACGAGCTCGCGCACGCCAATGACATCCGCCGCCGCTTCGCCGACCGCCACGTGACGACCGCGCAGATCGTGGTGTTCGGCCTGACCGGCGGGCTGATCCCGTGCCCGGCATCGATCACGGTGCTGCTCCTGTGCCTGCAGCTGAAGAAGGTCGCGCTCGGCGCGGTGCTGGTGCTGTGCTTCAGCGTCGGCCTCGCGCTCACCATGGTGACTACCGGGGCGGCGGCCGCGCTCGGCATGCAGCACGCGGCGCGCCGCTTCAGCGGTTTCGGCGAGCTCGCCCGCAAGGCGCCGTACTTCTCCGGTGCACTCATCATGCTGGTGGGTGCGTATGTCGGGTACCAGGGACTGCGCGCGCTCGTGTGAGGCCCTTTCGGCCTGAGTCGTGAGCGGCCCGTGAGCAAAGGCGGCCCGCGGGCCATGCGATTGCGGATCAAGCCAGCGCGAGAGTAGGGTGTTGGATATGAGCCTCTCCCCGTACCGCGCATTCATTCTGGCCGTGCTCGGCTGTGGCCTTGCCGTGGCCGCTACCGAGCCGAATGCCGGCGCGCCGGCCGTCTCCGCGGCGCCCGCTGCGACCGGCAACAGCGAGCCGCCCGGCACGGCGACCGTGCTCGAGATCAACGGACCGATAGGACCCGCGACCTCGCGCTACGTCGTGAAGGGCATCGAGTCGGCGCGCGCGCGTGACAGCCGTCTGATCGTGCTCGAGATGGACACCCCGGGCGGACTCGACAGCGCGATGCGCGACATCATCCGCGCGATCCTCGCCTCGCCGGTGCCGGTCGCGAGCTATGTCACGCCCTCGGGGGCACGCGCCGCGAGCGCCGGAACCTACATTCTCTATGCGAGTCACGTCGCCGCCATGGCGCCCGCCACCAACCTCGGGGCCGCCACCCCGGTGTCGATCGGCGGCGAGCCGGAGGCGCCGGCGCCGCCGGTGCTGCCGCAGGGCCAGCCCAAGAATAAGGACAAGGGCAGCGGTCCGGGCGAGGGCAGCGCCCCGGAGAGCCCGCCGGGAACGGCCATGGAACGCAAGGTGGTGAACGACGCCGTCGCCTACATCCGCGGGCTGGCGGAGCTGCACGGCCGCAATGCCGACTGGGCGGAGCAGGCGGTGCGCGGCGCGGCGAGCCTCACCGCCAGCGCGGCGCTCGAGCAGAAGGTGATCGATCTGGTCGCGCGCGACCTGCCGGACCTGCTGGCGCGCATCGACGGCCGTGAAGTACGGGTCGGCGACCACACGGTGAAGCTCGCCACCCGCGACCTCGCGGTGGTCAACGTCAAGCCCGACTGGCGCACCGAGCTCCTCGCCGTGATCACCAACCCCACCGTCGCCTACGGCCTCATGCTGATCGGGATCTGGGGACTGCTGCTCGAAGGGTACAATCCGGGGGCGGTGCTGCCCGGCGTGGTCGGCTCGATCTGTCTGCTGGTGGCGCTGTTCGCGTTCCAGATCCTGTCGGTGAACTACGCGGGGCTCGCGCTGCTGGTGGTCGGTACCGCCATGATCATCGCGGAGTTCTTCTTCCCGGCCTACGGCTCGCTCGGCGCAGGGGGTGTGATTGCGTTCATTGTCGGCTCGCTCATCCTGTTCGATACCGACGTGCCCGGCATGCACATCGCGCGCTCGCTGATCGCCGCCATCGCCACGGTCGGCGCGCTGGTGATCGCCGCCATCGTGTACGTGGCGACGCGCTCGCAGCGCCGTCCGGTGGCGACCGGCGCGCAGGGCATGGTCGGCGACCTCGCCGAGGTGGTGGCCGACTTCAGCGGCAAGGGGCGGGTGCGCTACGGCGGCGAGCTGTGGAACGCGCGCAGCAGCGTCGCGCTGCATGCCGGCGACATGGCGCGCATCGTCAGGGTGGAAGGTCTAACATTGTGGATCGAGCCGCAGTGAGCGCTGCAGCCCATCGGAGAGTCGCATGCCGTTCATAGTCGCCGTCGTCGTTCTCGTCATCATCCTGTTCTTCAGCACCGTGAACGTGCTGAACGAATACGAGCGCCTGGTGGTGTTCACGCTGGGGCGCTTTGCCGGGGTCAGGGGGCCGGGACTGGTGCTGATCATCCCCGGTATCCAGCGCACCCGCCGCGTCGACCTGCGCGTCATCGTGCTGAGCGTGCCCAAGCAGGACGTCATCACGCGCGACAACGTCTCGGTCAAGGTGAACGCGGTCGTCTATTTCCGCGTGGTCGACCCCGGCAAGGCGATCATCCAGGTGGCCAACGCCTTCGATGCCACCAGCCAGGTGGCGCAGACCACGCTGCGCTCGGTCGTCGGCCAGCACGAGATGGACGACCTGCTGGCGCAGCGCGACAAGCTCAACGTCGACTTGCAGCGCATCCTCGACCAGAGCACCGAGGCCTGGGGCATCAAAGTCGCGACGGTCGAGATCAAGGACGTCGACCTCGACGAGACCATGATCCGCGCCATGGCCAAGCAGGCCGAGGCGGAGCGCGAGAAGCGGTCGAAGATCATCCACGCCGAAGGCGAGTTCGCGGCCGCGCAGCGCCTGGCCGACGCCGCCAAAGTGCTGGCCGGCGAGCCCATCACCATCCAGTTGCGCTACCTGCAGACCCTGACCGAGATCGGCGTCGAGAAGAACACCACCATCGTCTTCCCCCTCCCGGTGGACATACTCTCGGCGTTAACAGAGGCGCTGAA
>DASPOP010000377.1:0-2041 GCA_035625955.1 Steroidobacteraceae bacterium
CGCTGCGTACGCTCGCCTCCTGCCAGGCCGCGATGGCGCGCCTCGGCGGCACCTCCTTCGTCATCCACCCGGGCCAGGGGAGCTGGCAGCTCGAGACGCGCCTCGGCGTGGTGATGGACGGCGCGGCGGCGGAGCACGTGCGCGAGGGTCTGCCAGTGCTCGCTTCCTACTGCGACGCCCTGGGCATCCGCGCGTTCGCGGAAGGTCACGACCTCGAGAGCGATCTCGCGGAGACGAACTTCAACGCCATGGCGAGCCTCGTCGACAAGCCGCTCATCAATCTCGAGTCCGCGGTCAACCACCCGTGCCAGGCGCTCGCCGACTGGAAGACGCTGGACGACCTCGCGGTGCCGCGCGGCGGGCGCTTCGTGCTCTCCTGGGCCTGGCACCCGCGCGCCCTGCCGCTGGCCGTGCCGGCCGCGGCGCTGCACATGGCTTCCTTACGCGGCATGGAGGTGGTCGTGCTGCGCCCCGAAGGCTTCGCGCTGCCCCCGGCGGTGATGGAGCGCGCGCAGCGCGCCGCCGCCAGCGCCGGCGGGACGGTGCGCGAGACCAGCGTACGCGAGGAGGCGCTCGCGGGCGCCGACATCCTCTACGTCAAGGAGTGGGGCGCGACCGCCTGCTACGGCGACGCGGCGGGCGATGCGCGGCTGCGCGGCGCGCTCACCGGCTGGTGCGTGCGCAACGACTGGTTCGCGCACACCGCGCCCGGGTGCCGCGTGATGCACTGCCTGCCGGTGCGGCGCAATACGGCGATCGCCGACGAGGTGCTCGACAGCGCGCGCAGCGCCGTGCAGCGCGAGGCCGCCAACCGCCTCAGCGTGCAGACCGCCGTGCTCCACCAGCTGCTCAAGTCCTGAAGATCAGGGAAACCGCATCATGATCATGCATCGAGGCGATCAGACTCTCGCGATCCGCGCGTTGAAGAGCGCCGCGCCCTACATCCGCATGTACAAGGGCAAGACCTTCGTAGTGAAGGCCGGCGGCGGCGTGTTCGCCGATGCCGACTCCACCCGCGCGCTGGTCGAGCAGATCGGGATCCTGCATTACTTCGGCGTGCGCGTGGTGCTGGTGCACGGCGGCGGGCCGCAGCTCACCGAGCTCTCGGCCGCCCTCGGCGTACCGACCCAGATGGTCGAAGGCCGGCGCGTGACTGACCAGCGCTCGATCGACGTCACCGCCATGGTGTTGAACGGCCTCATCAACACCCGCGTGCTCGCCATGTGCCGCGATCTCAACATCGACGCGGTCGGCATCAGCGGAGTGGACGCAGGGCTGGTGCGCGCCCACAAGCGTCCGCCGGTGCGCTTGAGCGCCGACGCCGATCCGGTCGATTTCGGCTACGTCGGCGACATCGACGCGATCGACACCACGGTGCTGAGGAAGCTGCTCGACAACGGGCTGATGCCGGTGGTGAGCCCGCTGTCGGCGGACGAGAACGGCACGCTGCTCAACATCAATGCCGACACCGTGGCGGCGGCGCTCGGCGCCGCCCTGAGCGCCGAGAAGCTGATCCTATGCACCGGTGCGCCGGGGATCCTCGGCAACGTCGGCGATCCCGGCTCACTCATCTCCTACACGGACCTCGCGGGCCTGAAGCGCCTGCGCGAGTCGGGCCAGATCGCCGACGGCATGCTGCCGAAGGCCAAGGCCATCGAGGATGCGATCCGCGGCGGCGTCCGGCGCGTGCACGTGGTCTCGTACCGCGCCCCCGAGGGGATCCTGAGCGAGGTGTTCACCAACGAGGGTACCGGCACGCTCATCGTCGCCGATATCAACGCGCTCAGCCCGGCCGAGCAGCAGGGCACGCTGCCATGACGCGGCTGTGGGACAAGGGCCAGCCGCTCGATGAGCGGGTGCTGCGCTACACGGCGGGCGAGGACCACGCGCTCGATGACCGCCTGGTGCCCTACGACGTGCGCGCCTCGATCGCGCATGCCGAGATGCTGAACGCCCAGGGGCTGCTGCCGCTCACCGACCTCGATGCGATCCGCGACGGCCTGGAGGAGCTCGCCGGCGAGCACGCCCGCGGCCTCTGGCA
>DASPOP010000378.1:0-9502 GCA_035625955.1 Steroidobacteraceae bacterium
TCGCAAATCTATAACGTTTCGCAGAGCGTGCCGCCCATGACGCGGAAGCTCGAAGTCAACAGCACATACTGCTCCCTGCAGCGACGCTGCAGCGCCATATCAGACCCGAGGCATTGCGCCAGGGGCACGACCAATGACGAACGCCAGCGGCGTTGCGCCGCCCCAACAACCGTGGCTGGCCGGGGGATGAGGGGCGTATCGTCGTGATCCACGGAGGTGCAACATGCCCGGCAGAGATCCAATGCGTCTTCAGGGAAGCTGCGCGGCGCTGGCGGCAGCGCTCGTCTTGACCTGCGCGGCGGCCTGGGCCGGCCCCGCGCAGACGTCCGCGGCGTCCGAGCCCGCAGTGTGGGTGCCCAAGGTGCTCACCTTTACCTACCGCGGCTTCACGACCAGGTACACCTGCGACGGGCTGCGGACCAAGGTGAAGAACTACCTGCTCGAACTCGGCGCTCGTCCCGACCTCGAGGTCCGGGCCTGGGGCGGCACGCAGCCCGTCGCGCCGGATGTCTTTCCGGGCGTCAGCGTGCAGATGAACGTGCTGCAGCCGGCAGCCTCGGCCGCTCAGGCTGTGACGGCGCGCTGGAAGAGAGTCGACCTCCTGTCCAACCGCAGTCCGCTCGACGCCGCCGCGGATTGCGAGCTCATCTCGCAGGTCAAGCTCAATATCCTGCCGCTTTTCACGGCGCGCAACGTCGACTACCAGGCCACCTGCTCGCGCGGCCAGATGCAGCCCGGAGCCACACGGCTGGCCGCCGATGTGCTGGTGGCGGACTCGAGCGCGGCTACCGCGTCGCCCTCACGCTGAGCTAGCGTAAGGCTCAGGTGGATCCCGGTGGGCGGGACAGGGGCGTTACGCGCATGCGCACTCAGCGCACTTTCAGCGTCGCGGCGGCGGCCGGGGCCGTTCTTGGCCTGGCACTGACTTTGCCCTGCGGCGCGCAGCCGTCAGGCGGCCCGACCACGGTCGGCGCCGGCAACGCCCGCTTCGAGTTCCTGACCCCGACGCTCGTGCGACTCGAATACTCGGCGCCCGGCGCTTTCGTCGACGCGCCGACTGCGGTCATCGAGAAGCGGGACTGGGCGGCCGTCAAGGTTGACTCGCGCGAGCAGGACGGCTGGCTCAGCGCCACGACCGGTGCTCTCACGGTGCGTTACCGGCTGCGCTCGGGCGCATTCACGGCCGCGAATCTCGAGGTGCGCTGGCAGGATCGCGCGGGCGCGGAGCGCAGCTGGCACCCCGGCGACGTGGACGCCGGCAATCTCGGCGGACTCAACTATTCGCTGGACAACATCCGCGCGGCGAACCTGCCGCGGGACGGCATGGATCTCGAAAGCCCGGTCGATGATTCCATTCCGGGGATCGACCTGGTGCTGCCCAGGGCGCAGCCGGGGCTCCTCAGCCGCAGCGGTTACGCCCTCATCGACGACAGCGAGACTCCGGTGTGGAACGCGCAGCGCCGGTGGATCGAGCCACGCAAGGCGACGGGACAGGACTGGTATCTCTTCACTTACGACCGTGATTACCGCCGCGTACTCGAGGAGTACGCCGAGCTCTGCGGAGCCATTCCGATGATTCCGCGCTTCGTCCTCGGACCGCAGATCACCGATTTCAACTTCGAGTACTTCCCCGGCAGCGCCGAATCGCGGCGGCCGGATTTCGCCCGTTACAACCAGCAGTACCTCATGGGCGAGGTGGCGCGCATGCGCGCCGGCCGCATTCCCTTCGACACGCTCATTCTCGATTTCGGCTGGCACAACTACGGCTGGGACGGGGGCTATGACTGGAGCCCGCTGTTCCCGCAGCCGCTCGAGCTCATGCGCGCTCTGCACGAGCGCGGCGTGAAGTTGAGCCTCAACGACCACCCGGGGTATATCCACACCGACGAGAGCATCCTGTCCTTCGACGACAGTCACACACCCGCGGTGCTCGCCGCGCTCGGCCGGGCACCGCCCGCGAAACCAGGCTTCGACCTCGACGTCTCCAGGGGATGGACGTTCTCCACCGAGCCTCGCCGCGGGCACTGGAAGCCGATCCGCACCGGTGAGCCCTGGGAAGAGCAGGGCTACGCCGGCTACCGGGGTGTCGGCTGGTACCGGAGGTCGGTGCATCTGCCGGCGCAACTCCCCGAGAAGCTCTATCTCTACGTCGGCGAGGTGTCGAAGACCTACCGCGTGTTGGTCAACGGCAAGGAAGTCGAGCCCGGCCGCATCCACTGGCCGCAGCGCCTCACGTATTCCGATATCACCGCCTGCGTGGCGCGCGGCGCGGACAACGAGATCCTGCTGCGCGTCGAGCCGGACCCCGAGGCCAGGCGTGAGCCCCGCGACGGCGTGCTACTGGGGCCGGTCGCGATCCGGGACGTCGTGCCGCCCGCGCGCATCACTTTCGACCTGTCGGATGAGAAACAGGCCGATGTCTTCATGCATTACCTCCACGGCCCGCTCATGGGTCAAGGGGTGGATTTCTGGTGGGTGGACGGCGGCAGCGGCTCGGTCGACATGCCCGGACTCAACAAGCAGCTCTGGACCAACAAGGTCTTCTACGACTATTCCGCGCAGGCGACCGGCAAGCGCGCCTTCATTCTCGGGCGCTACGGGGACTGGGGCAGCGAGCGCTATCCCGGGTTCTTCACCGGCGATGCTTACTCGGAATGGCCGGTGCTCGCCTACGAGGTCGCGTTCTCGGCGCGCGGCGGCAACGTGCTCGTTCCCTGGATCAGTCACGACATCGGCGGATTCCACGGCCGGCGGATCGACTTCGATCTCTATGCGCGCTGGATCGAGTTCGGCGCCTTCAGCGGCATCCTGCGCATGCACAGTGCACACGAAAATCCGCGCGCCGGAAATGTGCGCATGCCCTGGACCTATGGGCAGAAGGGGGTCGAGCTGATGCGCCGGTACTTCGCGCTGCGCACGCAGCTCATCCCTTACATCTACAGCTACGCCTGGCGCGCGCACCGGGAGTCGCTGCCGATCCTGAGCCCGCTCTACCTCGAGTACCCGGATGTCGAGGAAGCGTATAAACACCCGCACGAGTATTTCTTCGGCAGCGAGATGCTGGTCGCTCCGGTGATAGCCGCGGGCGGCCGACAGACCGTCTGGCTGCCCCCGGGTGACTGGCTCGGTTTCTTCGACGGCCGACGTTACGAGGGGGACCGCGCGTTCAGCGCGCAGTACGCGGTGGAGGATACGCCGGTGTTCGTGCGTGCGGGAGCGATCGTCCCCGAGCAGCGCGCGGGCGGGTATTCGGATCAGCGGCCGCTCGATGCGCTGATTCTCAATGTCTACGGATCAGGGGCAGGGCATTTCGAGCTTTACGAGGACGACGGGGAGTCGCTGCACCCGGATGACGCCGGGCAGCACGCGCTCACGGCCATGAGCCACACGCTCGGCGCCGACGGCGTGCATCATCTCGTCATCGAGCCCGCGCAGGGCGCCTACCCCGCGCAGCCGCAGCAGCGCTCCTACGAGCTGCGCCTGCACGGCAGCACGAAGCCGTCGTCGATCTCCGTCAACGGCGCGCCGGCCGGCCACTCCCGTTGGGATCCCGCGCACGCGACCGCCTCCTTCGAGGTCCCGAGCCACTCGATCCACGAGCGGCTCGATATCGCGTGGCGCTAGGCGCCCTCAGGCCGAGACCGTCAGGAAGGTCGAATACTCTTCCTGGTCGATCGCGACGTAAGGCAGGAGGCTAAGCGGCGCGGATGCACTGCGCGTCTGCCAACGGCGCGGCTCGACCTGGCGCACCGAGAGCAGATCGGAGCGCCTGAGTGTCGGGCGCTCGTCAGGGGCGTTGACGGGAAACAGCACCAGCGGGCCTGCGAGCAGCGCCACGATGTCAGGGTGCCGCCGGTCGATCGCCTCGAGGCGCAACGTACGCGGCAATGCGAGCTCGATGCGATCGCCATCGTGCCCGGTGCGGGTCAGGGCGGCGAACCTCCCGGGCTCGGCGGAATTCGTCCAGCGCGCGCCATTGACCTCGATGCGCGCGCCCACCGCCCAGGCGGGGATCCGCAGATACAGCGTGTACTCCCGCGGCTGCTGCGCGGCGATGCGCATCGACACGAGGTCCGCGAACGGATACTCGCCGCTTTGGGTCAGCACGCAGCGCGCGCCCCCCTGCACCCAGCGCACGCTCGAGGGCAGATAAAGGTTGACGTAGAGCCCGCGCGGCTCACGGAAGTACGCGTTGATTCCGTAGTCGGCGGCGACCTGGGGCAGGGTGCCGGAGCAGCAGGGAAAGCGGTGGGTCGAATACACTTTGCGGCCCGCAGAGTTGTAGTCCGCGTAGTAGAAGGCCCGCCCGTCCGCCTGCATCGGGCGCGCGCCGAGCACGCTGTTGAACATGACGCGCTCCATGCTGTCGCCGTAGCGCGCATCGCGGGTCACGCGCAGCAGATAGCGCGTCAGCTTGAAGTGCGCGTAGGCGCCGCAGGGCGTCTCGAAGCTGTTGTGCGTGGCGGCGAGGCTCGCGAAGAGCTCGGGACCGTCCGGCGCCATCAGCTTCTCGTCGGGTCCCCAGCCTCCGGTTGGATAGCTCTGCGCGGCGAGCATGTCGAAGGCATTGCGCGCGGCGCGCAGGTGTTTGCCGCTGCCCAGAGTCAGGTAGGCCTGCATCGCCGAGCAGAGCGAGTTGACGTAGCTGTAGGCATGCTTGCCCGCGAGCACGTTCTTGCCACGCGCGAGCGGGTCGAACCAGCTGGCATCATCGAGGAAGCGCACGGCGAGGTCGCGGTAGCGCCGTCCCGCACCGCGGCGAAAGGCGATGAAGAGATTCTCGGGATTCGTGTACGACTCGTCCCAGCGAAACGACTGGTCCTTGCCGGGCCGCCATTCGAGCTCGCGATCGACCGCGGCATGCGGCAGGTGCGGGAGCGCTGCGCCCGTAGTGCGATCCAGGACGGCGAACGCCGTGCGGTCACCCGCCAACTGCTGCGAGTCGATGAGCCCGAGCAGCAGCTTGTCGTAGCAATAGGCCGGAAAGCGGTTCTTGTCGTAGAAGCTCCCCGAGATCGTCGCGGCGTAGAGCCGGTTGAGCCGCAGCACCTTCTGGCGCGCCGCTTCCGCGCCCGTGATCGCATGGTAGCGGGCGAGAGCCGACACCCACTGTCCAAAAGTGGCCCCGGGTTCAAAGCCGGCATCATCCCGGCGCCAGTCGAATTCGGGATAGTAGTTGTACCAGCCGCCGAGGTCCTCGCCCGGCGCTGGCTGACCCGCCATCTGCCTGAAGGGCTTGAGGAGACTGTCCTCGCTCAGGCTCATGAGGACTTCGTGCGTATTTGCGAGCTGCGCCCGGTGCGCAGCGCTGTCGATGGTGACATCGGCGTAGCCGACTTCCGCGAGCGGCGGCGTCGTGAAGCCGCGCGCAGCACTGACGCGGGGCGCGGCGCAGCCAGCAGCGGCCAGACCGGCACTGAGCCGCACGAAATCGCGGCGCGAGAGTGTCCTGGGACTCGTGGCGCACGTAGTATATTGCCGCGCTCGCGGAGTGCGGCGTGCGAGGGCGATTACCTTGAACACATCGTTGGTCCGGCACGCCGCTGCGGCCCTGATAGCGGGCGCAACGCTCCTCGGGACGGCGAGCAGTGCCGCGCCCGGGAGGCCGGGCGCGCCACCGCCGTCCACGCGGCTCGACTTCGAGGTCGACGACGCGCTCAACATCAACCGCTTTCTGCGCGCGGGGCCGGTCGCGGCGCATCTGCTGCTGCGCTCGGGACAGGAGCCGCGGATCCTGATCGCCTTTCCGGCGGGCAACAGCGGTGTCGGCCTCTGGTTCGAGAAACACCCGGGCGAGGCGCGCTGGACGCTCGATGCTGCGCCACGGCCCGTTGGTGCGACCGACGCGCACGGCCGCAGGCTCTACGGCCTCACTGCGGACGCCACCATCACAGCTCCCGAGCTCGCGCCGCATCAGGCGGTGCTCTCGAGCATCCGCGTGCTGCGCGACTACCAGTCGATCAAGACGCTGCCGCCCGAGATCAGCGTGGCCCCGGTGATCGCGGGGCGCACCATCACGTGGGCGCGCGATCGCCTCGACGGCGCCGCGGGCTACAGCCTCACGCTCGAGGTCACCCACGGAAAGCTGCAGAACGGGCGCATCAGCGCCGCTGCCGACGGCAGGATCGGCCTGCGCGTCACCGGCCTCACGGGAGAGGCGCCGCTGACTCCGCTCTTCGGTGCTGAGCTCCTCGATACTTCGGCGGGCAGCGATTCAGCGGCGCGCAACACGCTGACCTTCCTCGCTTATCGCGAGAAGCTGCTGGCGGGCTCATGGCGCTTCGACACTTACTTCGGGCGCGACACGCTGATCTCGCTGCGCCTGCTGATGCCGGCGCTGAGCGCAACCGCGATCGAAGACGCGCTCGGCTCCGTGCTCGCGCGCCTCTCGCCGAAGGGCGAGGTCGCTCACGAGGAGGATATCGGCGAGCAGGCGGTGCTCGATCACATGAAGGCCGACGGCTCACGCTCAGCCGCGCCGGTCTACGACTACAAGATGATCGACGGCGACTACCTGCTCGCTCCGGTGGCGAATGCCTGGCTGCTGCACGATGCCCGCGGCCGCGCGCGCGCCGCCGCTTTCCTCGCCGCCGCGGAAAGCCGCATGAGTGCCGGGCGCCCAACGCGCGGTGCGGCGCTCGTGCAGAACCTGCGGCTCGTGCTCTCGAGCGCCGCGGCATTCGCCCGGGATCCTTCCAGATCGAAGCTCATCACGCTCAAGCCCGGGCACTCGGTCGGCGAATGGCGCGACAGCGAGCACGGCCTGGGAGGCGGGCGCTATCCGTACGACGTCAACGCGGTGCTGGTGCCGGCGGCGCTCACGGCGGCCGCGGAGCTCTACCAGAGCGGCCTGCTGGCGCCCTACGTCAAGCCGCACGACCAGGCGCTGTTCGCGCGGATCGTCCAGCTCGCGGAAGTCTGGCGAACGCGAGCACCGCCGCTCTTCGACGTCAGCGTCCCCAACCAGACCGCCGTTGCGGCCGTCTTCTCTGATGCCGTCAGGGAGAAGGTGGCGGCGCTGCCGGCCGTCGCCTCGCTCGGGCCGGACGATCTGCGCTTTCACGCGCTGGCCCTCGATGCCGCGGGGACTGCGATTCCGGTGCTGCATTCGGACGAGGGCTTCGCGCTGCTGTTCTCCGAGCTGGATGCCGCAAGCGTCGAGCGCGCCGTCACCACGCTGATGCGGCCGTACCCTGCGGGCCTGATGACCGAGGTGGGGCTGCTGGTTGCCAATCCCGCTTTCGCGGCTCCCGTGCTGCAGGAGCAGTTGAATCGCAACGCCTACCACGGCACCGTCGTCTGGTCGTGGCAGCAGGCCCTGTTCGCCGCCGGCCTCGCGCGCCAACTCGAGCGCAGCGACCTGCCGGCGACGGTCCGCGCACACCTCACCGAGGCGCAGAAGACCCTCTGGACAGCGATCAAGGCGACGCGCTCGATCAGCAACTCGGAGCTCTGGTCCTGGTCCTTCGCCGAGCGCCACTATCACGTCGCGGCCTTCGGCGCCGCCGCGGCCGATGCCGATGAGTCCAACGCCGCGCAGCTCTGGAGCACGGTGTACCTGGCGGTGAGGCCGCCCGCCGATATGGAGCAGACGCCATGATCTCGAGTGCCAGGGTGCCGGTCTTCGCGCTCCTCGTGCTGGCCGCCGCCGGCGCGCACGCCCAGACCGAGGCGAGCTTCCTGCTGCGCGCCGAGCCGAAGGACCTGCCCGGCTATTTCCCCGGCTATCTCGGCAACGGCTACCTGGGAACCCTCACCGCGCCGCGCGGCACGGAGTCGACGCCCAGCTACGCGGTCGCATTCATGGACTACACGGCGGGCGACATGTCGCGCCCGGCTCAGCTGCCGGCGTGGAACGAGGTGGATTTCAGCTCGAGCCCCACGGGCACCGGTCTCTCGTGGCTCAACCGCGCGCGGCTCGACGCGCGGCATTTTGCCGACTACCGCCAGACGCTCGACCTGCACGACGCCACGCTCACGACGTACTACCGTTACCTCGATGGCGGGCGCGCCACCGCGGTCGAGGTGACGACGCTGGTGAGTGAGGCATCGCCGCACCTTGCGGCGACTCGCCTCACCATCACGCCCGACTACGACGGCGTGGTGCACCTGTCGTTTCCGTTCCTCCTGTGGGCGAACCATGCGCCGCGATTCGCACTCGGCGAGATGACGGGGCCCGAGATGGAGGAAGCGGTCGCCGCCTACGGTCTGACACTCGAGCCGCGTCCCCCGGCCGCGGCCGATCGCGAGGCCGTCTGGTATCCCGGCTACACCGAGGTGCACTCGGGCGGCGGCGACGGGCCCTCGCTATCGCTGTGGCTCGACGGCCGTGCGGCGCAGGGCCTCGCGATGGCCATGGCGGCGGCGGTTGCCCTGCCCGAAGGGACTGCCGCGGAGAGTGTGACCTACCATCGTGACTCCTATCGCATGGCGCTCGAGGTTGCGATCAGGGTCGAGCGCGGCCGCCATTACGCCTTCACCAAGTACGTGGCGCTGTCGCGGGAGGGCTGGGGAGGCGATGCGAGCCAGGACCTGGCGCTGGCGCGCGAGGCGCGCAGCCGCGGGTTCGAGCAGCTGCTCAACGAGCAGCGCGCGGCCTGGGCGCGGCTGTGGCAGTCGGACGTCCTGATCGAGGGTGACGCGCGTGCGCAGCAGGTGACGCACTCGGAGCTCTACTACCTGCTCGCCTGCTCGACGGTCGGCACCGCGTTCTCACCCGGTCCCGATGCGCTCACGCCGGAATACTCGGCACACGTTTTCTGGGACAGCGACACCTGGATCTTCCCGGTGCTGCTGCTGCTGCACCCCGAGCGCGCGCGACCGCTGGTCGATTTCCGGCACCGCACACTCGAGCCGGCGCAGCAGCGGGCGCAGGCGCACGGTGTTCAGGGGGCCATGTACCCCTGGGAGTCGGATCCGGGGAACGGCACCGATCAGACGCCGCACTCGGCGGTGCTGCTGGCGGACACGGAGATCCACGTCACCGCGGACGTCGCGATCGCGCAATGGCAGTACTACCTCGCCACCCACGATCGCGAGTGGCTGCGCGCGCACGGCTGGCCGGTGATCCGCGAGGTCGCGCGTTTCTGGTCGAGCCGCTCCACCTACAACCCGGGCGCGCACCGCTACGAGATCGCCCACGTGAACTCGGTGGCGGAGTCGCACAACGATATTCCGAACGACACCTTTACCAATGTGTCGGCCGCCCGGGCACTGGCGATCGCGGCGGCCGCGGCGCGTGAGCTCGGCGAGCGCGCCGACCCGGTTTGGGAGAAGGCGTCACGGCAGATGTATGTGCCGCTCGCCCCGGGCGGCACACACCATTTGCCCTTCGATCCTTCGGTGATGAGTAGCAGCGAGGATTTCGGCGGGGGGCCGACACCGCTGCTCTTTCTGCCCTCGCTCGATCTGCCCATGAGCCCCGCGCTGCGGCGCGGCGACTACGAGTTCTCCGTGCGTCCGACGCCGCTCGCCCGGGCAGGCGCGACGAGTATGGGTATTG
>DASPOP010000379.1:0-3034 GCA_035625955.1 Steroidobacteraceae bacterium
ACGGTGGCGGCAAACGGCCTAGACCGCAGTGCGCTCGACTGGCTGGTGCCGCATCAGGCCAACATCCGCATCATCCAGGCGACCGCGCGCAAGCTCGACCTGCCGATGGAGCGGGTCATCGTCACCGTGCAGGAGCACGGCAATACCTCCGCAGCCTCCGTTCCCCTGGCACTCGACGTCGCCGTGCGCGATGGACGGATCAAGCGCGGCGACCTGCTGCTGCTCGAAGCGTTCGGCGGGGGTTTCACCTGGGGCTCGGCGCTGGTGCGGTATTAAATCGACCGAGGCTTGACCGCGGCCGTCACCCCGGAGCAGTCTCGCAGTCGCGCGCTCGGCATCGGGGGAAGCCATGAGAAGAAGAACCGTACTCGCGACGGGCCTCGCCGCACTCACCGCAATCTCGATTCCCGGCCGGCGTCTCTTCGCCGGCGGCACCGCCGACGTGGCCGCGATCGGCCTCGACGGCAAGCCCCTGGCTCTCAAGGGCGGCGAGATCGATGACCTGCGCGCCAGCGTGCGCGGCGAGGTGCTCACGGCGGGGGACTCCTCGTACGACACGGCCCGCAGGATCTGGAACCCGGTGTTCGACAAGAAGCCCGCGCTCATCGTGCGCTGCGTGGGCGCGGCGGACGTGCGCCGCGCGGTCAGGTTCGCTGCGGCGCACGCGCTGCTGACCGCGGTGCGCGGCGGCGGCCACAGTCTCTCGGGGCAGTCGGCCTGCGACGGCGGGCTGATGATCGATCTCTCGCCCATGCGCTCCGTCGAGGTCGATCCCGTCGCGAAGACTGCGCGCGTCGAAGGCGGGGCTCTTCTCGGACAGGTCGATCGCGAGTCGCTCGCGTTCGGGCTCGCGACCCCCGTCGGCACGGTGGCCGACACCGGCGTGGCGGGACTCACCCTCGGCGGCGGCGTAGGGCGCATCGCCCGGCGCTACGGGCTCACCTGCGACAACCTGATCGGCGCGGAAGTGGTCACCGCCGACGGCAACTGGGTGCGCACCAGCGCCAGTGAGAACCCGGATCTCCTGTGGGCGCTGCGCGGCGGCGGCGGCAACTTCGGGGTGGTCACGACGTTCAAGTTCCGCCTGCACGAGGTGAATCCCGTGATGTACGGCGGCGACCTGACCTTCCCGCTCGAGGGCGGCCGGCAGCTGCTGCGCGGCGTCGCGGATTTCGTCGCGGGCGCCCCGGATGAGCTGTATGTGGACGCCGCGCTGGGCACGGCGCCGCAGGGCGCCCGCTGGCTGCAGCTGAACGTCTGCTACTGCGGTCCGCCCACGCAGGGCGAGCAGGCGGTGGCCGCGCTGCGCAAGGTCGGCAAGCCGCTCAAGGACGAGCTGGCAGTGGCGCCCTACGAGAAGCTGCAGGGCAGCGCCGACCTGCGCGGGGTGAGCCCGCTCGGCTTCTATGGCAAAGGGGGGCTCGTCTACGGCATCACGCCCGCGCTCATCGACAACATGGTGGGAGCGGTCGAGGCTGCGCCGTCGGAGGGCGTGCTGATCTGGACGCAGCATCAGGGCGGGGCGATCAGCCGCGTGGCGCCGCACGCCACCGCGTACTTCAATCGCGGCGCGAGTCACAACATCGGCGTCGCCAACCTGTGGAAGATGCCGGCCGAGGATGCCGCGCGCAACAGCGACTGGGTACGCAAGGTCTGGACGCAGATCGAGCCGCTCACCCGCGGCCAGTACGTGAACCTCGCAGCCACTGACGACCGCGATGCGCGGGTGCACGCCGCCTACGGCGACAACTACCCGCGGCTCGCGGAGCTCAAGAAGCGTTACGATCCCCGGAACCTGTTCCGCCTCAACGCCAACATCAAACCCGCCTGAGGGCGCACCGGGCCGGGCAAAAAAAACGCCGCGCAGTGCGCGGCGTTTTTTATCGGTTCCAGAGACCGTTCGCTTACTTCGATACCGACCGCTTGAACATCCGGTCGATCTTCTCGTTCGTCGCGTCGCAGCACGACTGACTGGCATGGGCCGCAGCCAGCGCCTGGTTGGCGGTGCTCTGCGCACCACTGGCGGCCTGTCCGGCCGAGGAGGCCGCGCTGTTGGCCGCGTCAGCCGCGCTCTTCGCGCCCGACACGTCGCTCTGCGCCTTGGCCAGCTGAGCCTTCAGATCGTCGATCTGTGCCTGGATGGGCTTCAGATCCGTACAACCTGCCATTCCCACCAGCAGCGCCGCGGCAGCCACGGCCTTCACAATGCTCGCGCTCTTCATACAAGTCCCCTTTGGGTTGTTGATTCGGGATGCCTTGATAACCGATGCGAGTCCGGTGGGCAAGTTCCGCCGTCTTCGCCGCGCGCAACTGCATCAAATTTGCCGTTGGAATGCAACTGCGGAGACTGCGAATGTCTTTGCTCCGCGACAGCGACACCCGCATTCGCTGCAGCGATTCTCGCGGCTCGCTGAACGGTGACTGAACGATTTTGCAGCGGAATTACCGTCCAGAGCGCGCTCCACGTACCACGCCGAAGCGCGCGGCGCATGGTGTTGATGCGGGATGTCAGAGTGTGCCTTAAGAATTTGTAATCGCACTGATTCCGCTTCCGTCTCGTGCTTGCGCGCGTGCGTGGAAGCGCGCTCAGGCTGCGCGCTCGCGCAGCAAGCGGTTTGAGGAAGAGGGCGCGCAACGCGTGTCTCCTGGGTGCAAGTCGATGACGTGACCGATGGCTTGGCCGGAGTGAGAAGAGCCGCGTGTGACCTCGGTAAGGGTCTGCGCGGGGCTCATGCGCATGAAATATGCGCAGGGGTTATGCGCATGAAGCATGCGCATGGCTTATGCGCATGAAGCATGCGCAGGCCCCCTAACCGGTGAGTGTCTAACTGTCGGCCGAGACGGGAATGTTCTATCGGCGGCGAGGGGAGTCGCCTCCGGGAGGGAGGCGGGGCTTGCCGAAGAGCGCGATCTGGATATAATTACAGGTACTGTATATATACACAGGCAGGCTCAAGATGTCCGACCTTACCCCCCGCCAGACACAGATCCTGCGCCTCGTTCAGCGGTTCATCGCCGAGACCGGCATGCCGCC
>DASPOP010000380.1:0-4200 GCA_035625955.1 Steroidobacteraceae bacterium
GGCATCACGCCGGTGCTCTCGGTGGCGCGCGCGCTGCTCGCCCTGCCGGGGAAGCGCCTCATACTCTTCTATGGCAACAGCGGCAGTGCGCGGACCATGTGCCTCGAGGAGCTGCTCGCTCTGAAGGACCGCTACCTCGACCGGCTCTCGCTGCACTTCGTGATGAGCCGCGAGCCGCAGGAGGCGGCGCTCTATAACGGGCGCATCGACGGCGCACGGGTGCGCGAGTTCGCGGCGCTGCTGTTCCGTCCCGGCGAGACCGCGGAGTACTTCGTCTGCGGACCCGGCGACATGATCGAGCAGGTGGGCGCCAGTCTGCGCGCCCTCGGTGTGGAGCCGGCTCGCATTCATGCCGAGTACTTCAGCGTCGCGAAGGCGGGCGAGGGCGCCGGGCGGGTGGCTGCCGCCGCCGAAGCCCCGGCGGCCGCACCGGCCGCAGCCACCGCCGGGCCGGGCGGGGTGCAGGCCGAAGTCACCATCGTGATGGACGGGCGCCGGCGTGCCTTCAGCATGGCCGTGAACGGCGAGACCGTGCTGGATGCGGCGGCACGCGCCGGCATCGAGCTGCCGTTTTCGTGCCGTGCGGGGGTCTGCTCGACCTGCCGTACCAAGGTGGTGCGCGGCGAGGTCGAGATGGCACAGAACTACGCCCTCGAGGACTGGGAGCTCGAGCAGGGCTACGTGCTGGCGTGCCAGTCGCGCGCCAAGAGCGCGACGCTCGAGCTCGACTACGACGAGAAGTAGATGCGGGCAGACCTGAGCGCCGGGAGTTCACGGTGAGCTACCAGACCATCCTCTTCGAGCTGAGCGGCGCCATTGCGCGCCTCACTTTCAATCGCCCGGAGCGCCTCAACAGCTTCAATACCGAGATGCATGCCGAGGTGCGCAGCGCGCTGGCCGAGGTACGGGCCGCGCAGGCGCGCGTGCTGGTGATCACGGGTGCCGGCCGCGGCTTCTGCGCCGGGCAGGACCTGGGCGATCGGGCGGTGAGCCCGGGCGGCCAGGCGGCGGATCTCGGCGACTCGATCGAGAAGAACTACAAGCCGCTGGTGCTTGCCCTGCGGGCACTGCCGCTGCCGGTGATCGCCGCGGTGAACGGCGTCGCCGCCGGCGCGGGCGCCAACATCGCGCTCGCCTGCGATCTGGTGGTCGCCGCGCGCTCGGCGAGCTTCGTGCAGGCGTTCGCGCGGCTCGGGCTGGTGCCCGACTCGGGCGGGACCTGGTTCCTGCCCCGCACGCTGGGCACCGCCCGCGCGCTCGGCCTCGCGCTCCTCGGCGAGAAGCTCCCGGCCGAGCAGGCCGCCGCCTGGGGTCTGATCTGGCGCTGCGTCGAGGATGCGGAGCTCGGCAGCGTGGTGGACGGACTGGCGCAGCAGCTTGCGAGCGCGCCGACGCGCGGGCTGGCGCGCACCAAGCAGGCGATCTACGAGAGCTGGGGTCGCACCCTCGCGGAGCAGCTGGACATCGAGCGCGACTATCAGTCCGAGCTCGGGCGCAGCGCCGACTATGCCGAGGGCGTGGCCGCCTTCAGCGAGAAGCGCACGCCGCGGT
Organism: Steroidobacteraceae bacterium; assembly: GCA_035625955.1. GTDB lineage: Bacteria > Pseudomonadota > Gammaproteobacteria > Steroidobacterales > Steroidobacteraceae > 13-2-20CM-66-19. The sequence goes on from DASPOP010000380.1 coordinate 1,552, forward strand.
TCTCTGGAAAATAATGGCGAGCACGTCCCTGTGCCTTAGGGAGCCTGCTTGAGCAAGTCAGGCGAGCAGCGGCAGCGCATCGCCGAGCGGTCGGCGCAGGCGCTGTACCAGCGCGACCGCGCCTCGCAGGCCCTCGGCATGCGCCTCATCGAGGTGCGGCCCGGCCGGGCACGCGTCGTCATGACGGTGCGGCCGGACATGCTCAACGGCCACGACGTCTGTCACGGCGGCATCGTGTTCGCTCTCGCCGACAGCGCCTTCGCCTTCGCCTGCAATTCCTACAACGAGAGCACGGTAGCGGCAGCGTGCGCGATCGATTTTCTCGCGGCGGCGCGCGCCGGGGACGAGCTCACGGCCGAGGCGAGCGAGCTATGGCGCACCAGGCGCAACGGCATCTACGAGATCAGCGTCACGAATCAGCGCGGCGAGCGCGTGGCGCTGTTCCGCGGCCGTTCATACCAGATCGACGGACAGGTCACGACCAGCGAGGAGTGAGGTCATGCAGCTTCAGAGCTACGCCGCGGGCAGATGGCGCACCGGCACCGGCGGCGGTGCGGCGCTGCGCGATGCCACCACCGGTGAGGTGATCGCCCACGCGAGCGCCGAGGGGCTCGATGCGGGGGCGATGCTCGCCTGGGCGCGGGAGGTCGGCGGTCCGAACCTGCGCCGGCTCACCTTCCACGAGCGCGCCGCGCTCCTCAAAGCGCTCGCCAGGGATCTCAGCGAGCACAAGGAGGAGTACTACCCGGTTTCGTTCGCCACCGGGGCGACGCGGGGCGACTCCTGGATCGACATCGACGGCGGCATCAGCACGCTGTTCGTGTACGCGAGCAAGGGTACGCGCGAGCTGCCCAACAGCCGCGTGTACCTGGACGGCGGCGTCGAGGCGCTGTCGAAGACCGGAACCTTTGTCGGACAGCACCTTTGCGTGCCGCTCGAAGGCGCGGCGGTGCATATCAACGCCTTCAACTTTCCGGTGTGGGGCATGCTGGAGAAGCTGGCGCCGGCGCTGCTCGCGGGTGTCCCGGCGATCGTGAAGCCCGCGACCCAGACGTCCTACCTGACCGAGCGCGTCTTTCGCAGGATCCTCGATTCCGGGATCCTGCCCGAGGGAGCCGTGCAGCTGGTCTGCGGCGGGGTGGGGAACCTGTTCGAGCACCTGACCTGCCAGGATGTCGTGTGTTTCACAGGCTCGGCGGCCACCGCGCTCAAGCTTCGCCAGCATCCCGCCGTGACGGGCAATTCCGTACGCTTCACGGCGGAGACCGACTCTCTCAACTCCTCGATCCTCGGCCCCGATGCCGCACCCGGCTCGCCGGAGCTCGATCTCTACGTGCGCGAGGTGGTGCGCGAGATGACGGTCAAGGCCGGCCAGAAGTGCACCGCCATCCGAAAAGCGATCGTGCCGGAGACACGCGCCGCCGACGTCATCGACGCTCTGCGCGCGGCGCTCGCCAGGGTGGTGGTGGGCGACCCGCGCCTCGAGCAGGTGCGCATGGGGCCGGTGGCCTCGCTCAACCAGCGCCGCGAGGTGACCGAGCAGCTCGTGAAGCTCAAGGAGGAAGCGGAGGTGATCGCCGGTGGAGACGGCAGACCCGAGCCGCTGGGCGCGGACCCCGATCGCGGCGCCTTCATCGCGCCGACGCTGCTCTATTGCCGGGACGCCGCACGGGCACGCGCCATCCACTCGGTGGAGGCCTTCGGCCCCGTGTGCACGGTAGTCCCGTACCGGGATACGGGGGAGGCCGTCGCGCTTGCGCGCCGTGGCGGCGGGAGCCTCGCGGGCTCGGTATTCACCGCGGACGAGGGCGTAGCCGCGCAACTGGTGCTGGGGCTCGCGCCGTATCACGGGCGCATCGTGGTGGTGAATCGCCACTGCGCGAAGGAATCGACCGGTCATGGCTCGCCGCTCCCGCACCTGGTGCACGGCGGCCCGGGCCGCGCCGGCGGCGGCGAGGAGATGGGCGGCATCCGCGGCGTGATGCACTACCTGCAGCGCACCGCCATCCAGGGCACACCGGACGTCATCACGGCAACGAGCGGACGCTGGACGCGCGGCGCCCGCGAGCTCGACCCCGGAGTACACCCCTTCCGCAAACCCTTCGGCGCGCTCTCGATCGGCGACACCTTTCACTCGGGCGAGCGCGAGGTCACGGTCGATGACATCGAGCGCTTTGCGGCGCTCTCGGGCGACAGGTTCTACGCGCACATGGACGAGGCGCAGGCGAGCCGCAATCCGCTCTTCGGCGGGCGTGTGGCGCACGGCTACTTCCTGGTGGCGGCGGCCGCCGGCCTGTTCGTCGATGCGCCTTATGGGCCGGTGCTCGCCAACTACGGAATCGATGCTCTGCGCTTCGTGAAACCGGTGAAACCCGGCGACCGCATCCGCGTGCGTCTCACCTGCAAGGAGAAGTCGCTGCGGGCCGGCGCGGGCTACGGCGAGGTCCGCTGGGACACGGCCATCACCAACCAGGACGGCGAGGCGGTCGCCAACTACGACGTGCTGACGATGGTGAGCGAGAAGGCGGTTCCCGACGCCTGAAAGCGGCCGCGCGCGCTCACGCGCGCCGCGCCGGAGCGCTGAAGAGGCGGAAGGCGTGTCCGCGCGTCGAGACCGCCTTGACGAGTGCCCAGACCGCATCCCCGGGC
>DASPOP010000381.1:0-9292 GCA_035625955.1 Steroidobacteraceae bacterium
GCCCAACGAATATGGCGGGCGCGAGAACCTGGCGGCCATCGGTTTCGTGAAGGAGCTCAATGAGCAGGCCCATGGGCAGTTTCCCGGCGTGCTGACGATTGCCGAGGAATCGACCGCCTGGCCGATGGTGTCGCGTCCGACCTACCTCGGGGGCCTCGGCTTCGGCCTCAAGTGGAACATGGGCTGGATGCACGACACGCTGAAGTACTTCCAGCAGGATCCGCTGCACCGCAAGTACCACCACAGCCGCCTCACCTTCAGCCTCTGGTACGCCTTCACCGAAAACTTCGTGCTGCCGCTCTCGCACGACGAGGTGGTGCACGGCAAGGGCTCGCTCATCGGCCGCATGCCGGGCGACGAGTGGCAGCAGTTCGCCAGCCTGCGGCTCCTGTTCGGCTACATGTGGACCCATCCGGGAAAGAAGCTGCTGTTCATGGGTGGGGAGTTCGGGCAGAAACGCGAGTGGCAGCATGAGGAGAGTCTCGAGTGGCACGTGCTGCAATATCCGCTGCACGCGGGAGTGCAGCGCTGGGTGCGGGACTTGAATCGCCTGTACCGCGATACGCCCGCCCTCTACGAGCTCGACTTCAGCGACGCGGGCTTCAGCTGGGTCGACTGCGACGATGCCGACGTCAGCGTGATCTCGTTCCTGCGCCGCGACCGGTCCGGGGGTCTTGCTTTGGTCGCCTGCAACTTCACGCCGGTGCCGCGCGAGCGTTACCAGATCGGCGTGCCGCACGGCGGACGCTGGCGCGAGCGCCTGAACAGCGACGCCGCCGACTACGGCGGCAGCGGCCAGGGAAACCTGGGCGCGCTCGATGCCTCGCAGAATCCCGCCCACGGACACCCGTTCTCCCTCCACCTGCGGCTGCCGCCGCTGGCGGTCGTGGTGCTCACGCCGGACTGAAGGGCGTGCCGGGGTGCGCGCATTGCCCGAGCGCCATTCAGGAACGCCCGCCGCGTCAACGAGCCCTCAGGCCCGCGCGTTAGAACTCAGGTCCATGCGCCACGGATTCAGAGCTTCCCTGGTCCTCGCCGCGCTCACGGCGCTCGCGGCCTGCACGACCGTGCCGGCGGATCGGCCGGGAACCGAGCTGCCGGCGCGGGCGCGTTATATGCCTTACGTGGGGCCGCCGATCGACAGCTTCACCTGGATGCTGCGTTTCGATGGCTGGGAGGCCTTGAGCGACAGCGAGCTGATCATCTTCATGGGCGCCGACACCGCCTACTACCTCAAGGTGTGGGCACCGTGCGGCACGCAGGGCCTGCGCTTCGCCAATGTCGTCGGACTCACCTCATCCGTCGGCGGTACCGTCACGGCCCGGCTCGATGCGGTGCGCACCCAGGGGATGAACTGCCCGATTTCCGAGATCCGCAAGCTCGACTACCGGCGCATGCGGGAAGAGGCGCGCGCGCAGCGCGCGGCGCAGCAGAGCAAGAGCGCCCCCGGCCCGACGCCGCCGCCTCAGGAAACGGCAGCCCCCGCCCCGCACCGCGAGTAGTGCGCCGTTTTCATCTGTAGCCCATTTGCTGAGCTTCCTACGGAGTGCTCGGCTGGTGAGGCGACTGTTTAGCCGTCATCGGTAGCCGCGCGCCTGCAGCGTGAAGAGGTGCGCGTAGCGGCCGTTGAGCCGCATGAGCTCCTCGTGCGTGCCGCACTCGACGATCGAGCCGCCCTCGAGCACCGCGATCTGATCGGCCATCCGCACCGTCGAGAAGCGGTGCGAGATGAGAATGGTGATGCGGTCGTGCGCGAGCTGGCGGAAGTGCTCGAACACCTCGGCCTCCGCCTGCGCGTCCATGGCTGCGGTCGGCTCATCGAGCACCAGGATGTCGGCACGCGTGCGCATGAAGGCGCGCGACAGCGCGATCTTCTGCCACTGCCCGCCGGAGAGCTCGCGCCCGTCGCGGAACCATTTGCCGAGCTGGGTGTGGTAGCCGGCCGGCAGCGTCGCGATGAAGTCGCTCGCGCGGCCCTTGTCGGCCGCGGCGCGCCAGCGCGACTCGTCCTCGAAGTAGCGCTCGTCTCCGGCACCGACGTTCTCGCCCACCAGCATCTGGTAGCGGGCGAAATCCTGGAAGATGACGCCGATGCGCTCGCGCAGCGCCGCCTCGTCCCACTCGGCGAGATCGCGCCCATCGAGAAGGATGCGTCCGGCGGTCGGCGCGTAGAGGCGCGTCAGGAGTTTGATGAGCGTGGTTTTCCCTGAGCCGTTCTCGCCGACGAGCGCGAGGCTCGCACCCGGCTGCAGGTGCAGCGTGACGTGCTCGAGCGCCGGCGCCTCGGCACCGGGATAGGTGAAGCTCACGTCCTCGAAGCGGATGCCGTCCTCGGGAACCGGACCGCGCGGCGCGCTGCCGCCGGACGCCGGCACCGGCGTCTCCAGATACTCGTAGAGCGTCGAGAGATACAGGTTGTCCTCGTACATGCCGCCGATCGCCGCGAGCATCGCAGACACCGCCGCCTGCCCCTGGCGAAAGAGCGCCAGGTACATGGTCATCTGGCCGAGCGTGATCAACTGCCGGACCGTGCTCACTGCGATCCAGGCGTAGGCGCCGTAGAGTGCGGAGGTGGCGATCAGCCCCAGCGCGAAGCCCCAGGCATCGCGCCGCACGGCGAGCGCGCGATCCTCCCCGTAGAGCCGGCGGAAGATGGCGCGGTAGCGCTCGAGCAGGCGCGGACCCAAGCCGAACAGCTTGACCTCCTTGGCGTGGTCCTCGCGCGCGATCACGGTCTCGAGGTACATCTGCATGCGCGACTCGGGTGAGCGCCAGCGGAAGAGGCGAAAGGCATCGCCGGAGAACTTGACCTCGGCGATGAAGGCCGGCACTCCGGCGAGCAGCAGCACCGCGACCGCCCACGGCGAGAAGCGCGCGAGCAGCACGGCATAGCTCGCCAGCGAGATGCCGTTTTGCACCAGCCCGAAGGTGCGCGTCACGAGGCTCAGCGGGCGGGTCGAGGCCTCGCGCCGCGCGCGCGTCAGCTTGTCGTAGAACTCCGAATCCTCGAAGTGGGCGAGCTCGAGGGTGAGCGCCTTCTCGAGGATCATCACGTTGACGCGCTGGCCGAGCTGCGCGCGCAGCAACGCCTGGCAGAGCGACAGGCCGCGCTGCGCGGCGGCGATGGCGGCCACCAGCGCGCCTTCGAGCACGACGAGCTCCACCACGCGCGCCGCCGAGCCGCCGGAGCGCATGGCGGTCACCACCGCATCGACGATGAGCGAGCCGACGTAGGCCACCGATGCCGGCAGCACCCCGGCGACGAGCGTCAGCGCGGCGAGCGCGAGCGTGAGCCCCTCGCTCGTGCTCCACACGAGCTCGAGCGCACGGCGGCTGTAGCGGAAGACTCCGAAGAAGCCGCGCAGGGTCAGGCCCTCGGGGAGCCCCGATGTCCCGGTAGCAAGGCGGGCAGAGCGCGGTGGATGAGCCGGAGTGGCCACTGCCCTGGGATGTGGGGGTACTTAGCCTGAATTCCAGCCGGCGGCGCGCCGGCAGAGGGCCTCCACCCAACCTTCGCACAGCGCCACCGCCTCGCGCGGCCGGAATCTGCCCGGCTCGAGGCACCACTCGAGCCACAGGCCATCGAGGAGCGCGTTGAACCCGATGGCGGCGAGCCGCAGATTCACGCCGCCCCTGCCGCGCCCCCTGCCACCCTCGGCCCCCTTGCCGAGCAGGTCGGCGAGCAGGCCGCGGATGAGGCGCACGTAGTCGGTGTAGGTCTCGCGCTGTACGCGCTGAATCGGGCGCGAATGCCGGTGCATGCCCCAGAACACCACCCACACCGTCAGCACGTCGGCATCGAGATTCGGCGGCGAGAAGGAGGCTTCGAGGAACGCCCGCAGCCTGGCGGTCGGGGTGTCCGCGCGCGCCACCGCCGCCTTGAGGGTGTCCACGATCTCGCGGTTGAAATGACTGAAGGCTGCGGCGACCAGCTCGTCCTTGTTGGGAAAGTGGTGATTGATGAGTCCGACCGAAACCCCGGCCTGGGCGCTGATGGTGCGGATCGAGAGACCCTCGTGGCCGTAGCGCTTCAGGCACTCGATGGTGGCCGCGATGAGCGCCGCGCGCCGCTGCTCGGGCAGCTGGCGCTGGAAGCGCGGGCGACGCGCCTCGCCCGGAGTCTGCAGCGCCGCAGCAGCGCGCGTGCGCGGCCCCATCACGCGGTCCGCCGCAGCCGCCCGCGGCGGAAGTCGGCGAGGATCGCGCGCGCCGCGTTGTGGCCCGGCGCGCCGGTGACACCGCTCCCCGGGTGGGTGCCGGCGCTGCACATGTAGAGCCCGGCGAGCGGTCCACGGTAGTTGCCGTAGCCGAGCATGGGGCGCGCCGAGAACAGCTGATCGAGACTCATCACACCGTGAGAGATGTCGCCCCCCACGAGCCCGAAGGTCCGCTCGAGATCGAGCGGGCTCATGATCTGGCGTCCGAGCACCGCGGCTTTGAAGTTCGGGGCATGGGCGTTCACGGTGTCGATCATGAGGTCCGCGACCGCCTCGCGGTGCGCGTCCCAGGAGGCGCCGTCGGGCAGCTGCGGTGCCACATGTTGACAGAAAAGGCTCGCCACGTGCTGACCCTTTGGGGCGAGGCTGTCGTCGAGCGTCGAGGGAATGACGAGCTCGACGATCGGCTGGCGCGACCAGCCGAACGCGCGCGCGTCGAAGTAGGCGCGCTCCATGTAGGCGAGCGTCGGCGCGAGGATGATGCCGGCGGTGTGATGGTCGGCGGCCTGCCTGCCGGGCAGACAGGTGAAATCGGGGAGCTCGGCGAGCGCTACGTTCATGCGGAAGGTGCCCGAGCCGCAACGGTAGTAGCCGATGCGCTCGCGGAATTCGGGCGGCAGCGCGTGCGGCTCGAACATCTCGAGATAGAGGAGCTTGGGATTCAGGTTGGAGATCACGGCGGCGGCGCGCAGCGTCTCGCCCGAGTCGGTGACGACTCCCACCGCGCGCCCGCCCTCGACCAGCACCCGGCGCACCGCCGTGTTGGTGCGGATCAGCGCGCCGCGCGCGCTCGCCGACTGCGCCATGGCCTGCGTGATGGCGCCCATGCCGCCGAGCGCGTGACCCCAGGCGCCCTTCTTGCCGTTGACCTCGCCGAACACGTGGTGCAGCAGCACGTAGGCCGAGCCGCCCGAGTAGGGGCTGGCGTAATTGCCGACGATACCGTCGAAGCCGAACACCGCCTTGATCGGGTCGCTCTCGAACCAGCGGTCGAGATAGTCGCCGGCGGACATCGCGAACAGCGACAGCAGCTCGCGCCGGAGGTCCATGTCGAGCGCGCGCAACCGCCCGCCAACCCGCGCGGCGCGCACCAGCTCCGGCAGCGCCGTGCGCCAGCTGCCCGCGACGGCATTCGGCGGGGTGACGAGCACCAGGTCGCGCAGCACGTCGGCGATTCTCTCCAGCCGCTCGCCGTACTCGGGAATCCGCGCCGCGTCGCGTGCCGAGAAGCGCGCCACCTCAGTCTGCGTGCGGCCTTCGCCGGTCAGGAGATAACGCCCGTCCGCGGTGGGCAGGAAGTTGGCGGCGCGCCGCTCCACGATGCGCAGGCCGTAGCGGGCGAGCTCGAGGTCGCGGATGACTTTCGGGTTGAGGAGCGAGACCGTATAGGCGGCGACGGAGTTGCGAAATCCGGGGTGAAACTCCTCGGTGACGGCGGCTCCGCCGACCAGCGCGCGCCGCTCGAGCACGGTGACCTTGAGCCCGGCGGCCGCGAGATAGGCGGCGCAGGTGAGGCCGTTGTGTCCGCCGCCGATGATCAGCGCATCGGAGCGCGCGCCACTCGCCGTGCCCGGATCAGCCACGGCCCCAGCCCCGCGCCGGCGGGTGCGGCAACCGGCTCTCGGGAATCAGCGTGCGCATCCGCTGCGCAAAGCTGCGCAGGCACACTTCGCCCTTGCTCAGCGGGCCCACGCTGTAGCTGCTCGAGGCCATGCCGGCCTGCACGCGCTCGATGAGCGCCTTGTCCTCGAGGCTCACGCGGCGGTTGATGCGCAGGTTGAGGTAGCGGGCGGCGCGCATCTCGCGGCGTGTGTCCGGGTGCACGTAGGCGATCTCGCGGATCAGCGTCTCGGTGGGCGAGATCGGCAGGAACTGCATGAAGTCCACCTGGTCGGGATAGATGTCGAAGGCGACGTTAGGCCAGAGCTTGAAATAGGTCCACAGGCGCTGCCGCTCCGGCGGCAGTCCCGCGACCGCCGGCAGCAGCTGCTGGTACAGCCGCTCGGACCAGTTGGACGAGGGCGTATCGCGCAGCATGCCCCACATCTTGTCGATCCAGGGCCGCGCCTCGATGCCGTAGCCCCTGCCGAACAGGCGCGTGAGCCCCGGGTGCGCCACGTTGATGTGCAGGCCGTCGGAATAGTTGTCGGCGACGTTCTTCCAGTTCACGGCGCGCGACCGCAGCGCCACGCGGCCCATCGGCACCAGCTCCTCGAAACGGTAGGCCGCGAGCTCGTGCTGATACGGTGCCGCCATCTCGCGCACGCTCGGCAGCCCCGGCGCGAAGCGCACGAAGACGAAGCCCAGGTATATCTCGTGCTCGAGGGACTTCAGGCCGTGCTGCGCGGTATCGAGACCGGGGAAGTTGTCGCGCTGCGGCACGCCGATGAGGCGTCCGTCGAGGGCGTAGGTCCAGGCGTGGTACGGACAGGTGATACGCCGGCCGCAATGACCGCCCGGCCCGTCGAGCAGCCGCGCCCCGCGGTGCCGGCAGACGTTGTGAAAGGCGCGCACCGCGCCCTCCTCGGCCCGCAGCACCACGACCGACTCGCCCAGGAACTCGAAAGTATGGAAGTCGCCGGGGCGCGGGATGTCGTTCACGTGGCAGACGAGCTGCCAGGCGTTGCGGAAGATGGCCTGCTGCTCGCGCTGGAAGAACTCCGCGTCCCGGTAGATCCAGGCGGGGAGGCTGTGCGCGCCGAAGTCGGCGGGCGCCGCGGCCTCGAGGCGTTGTACGGAGCTCGTCTTCATTGTTGAACGATCGTACAACAGCACCGGCGAGCGCCGCAACCGCGGGCCGTTTTGTGATAGAAGAGCGCGGCGGTAAGCGCCGCTTCTCGGTGCGGAGGCTCGATGGATATCGCGCATGTCGTTCAGTCGTCGGTCGCGCCCGTCTTCCTCCTCACCGGCGTCGCCGCCACGCTCGGTGTGCTCACCAACCGCCTGGCGCGAGTGGTCGATCGGGCGCGCGCGCTCGAGGAACAGCTCGAGAGCCAGCCGGCGCGCCGCGGGGCTCTGCTCGCGGACCTCAGGATCCTCGAGCGGCGTGCCCGCTACATCAATGTGGCGATCCTGATGTGCGCGGTCGCGGCCTTGCTGGTGGCGCTCGTGGTGGTCTCGCTGTTCGCCGACGCCTTCCTCGGCTTCGAGCTCGCACGAACGGTCGCGCTGCTGTTCGTCGGCGCGATGCTCTGCCTGGCGGTCGCCTACGTCGCCTTCTTCGCCGAGGTTCGGATCGCGATCTCGGCCTTGCGCATCGGAATGCCGGTGAAGTAGATAATTACTATTATAATCATATAGTTAAGTTTGAAACCGGCGCCTGTTTCGGCGTTCTGGTACCCTGCGCACCCTTTTTTCGATGCCGCGCACGGTGTGCGTGGCACGCGCTCCCCATGCATCGCCCGATCCGCAACATCGCCATCATCGCGCACGTCGATCACGGCAAGACCACGCTGGTCGATTGCCTGCTGAAGCAGTCGGGGACCTTCGCCGAGCACGAGCGGCTCGGCGAGCGCATCATGGATTCCAACGATCTCGAGCGCGAGCGGGGTATCACGATCCTCGCCAAGAACTGCGCCATCGAGTACGGCGGCACGCGCATCAACATCGTCGACACCCCGGGTCACGCCGACTTCGGCGGCGAGGTCGAGCGGGTGCTGTCGATGGTGGACGGGGTGCTGCTGCTGGTCGATGCGGTCGAGGGACCGATGCCGCAGACGCGCTTCGTCACGCGCAAGGCGCTCGCGCAGGGCCTCAAGGCGATCGTGGTGGTCAACAAGATCGACCGCCCCGGAGCCCGTCCGGCCTGGGTCATCGACCAGACCTTCGACCTGTTCGACAAGCTGGGCGCGAACGATGCGCAGCTCGATTTCCCGGTGATCTATGCCTCGGCGCTGCAGGGCTGGGCCAGCACCGACTACACCGAGCGCCGCCCGGACATGGCGGCGCTGTTCGAGGCGATCCTCGCGCACGTGCCGCCGCCGGCCGCGCAGGAGGAGCTGCCGCTGCAGCTGCAGATCTCGACCCTCGACTACAACTCCTACGTCGGCCGCATCGGCATCGGCCGCATCCGCTGCGGCTCGGTACGCCCCGGGGAAACCGTGGCCTTGCGCTACGGCAACGAGGAGCGCGGCGAAGCCAGGATCGCCCAGGTGCTCACCTTCACCGGTCTCGAGCGCCTCCCGGTCGAGGAAGCGAGTGCCGGCGACATCGTCGCCGTGACCGGCATCGAGGCGGTCAACATCGGGCTCACGGTCTGCGATCGCGAGCACCCGCAGGGCCTGCCGCCGATCGCGATCGACGAGCCGACGCTGCAGATGAATTTCCAGGTCAACAGCTCGCCGCTCGCCGGGCGCGAGGGCAAGTACGTCACCAGCCGCCAGCTGCGCGAGCGGCTCTACCGCGAGCTGCAGTCGAACGTCGCGCTGCGCGTCGAGGACACCGACGAGCCGGACGTGCTGCGAGTTTCGGGGCGCGGCGAGCTGCACCTCACCATCCTCATCGAGAACATGCGCCGCGAGGGCTACGAGCTCGCGGTGTCGCGCCCGCACGTGCTCACCAAGCTCGTCGACGGCGAGGTGCACGAGCCCTACGAGGCCCTCACCGTGGACATCGAGAACGACCACCAGGGAGCGGTGATGGAGGCGCTCGGCACGCGGCGCGCCGAGCTTGCCGACATGAGCGTCGACGGCCAGGGGCGCGTGCGGCTCGAGTACCGCGTGCCGGCGCGCGGGCTGATCGGTTTCCAGGGCGAGTTCCTGACGATGACCCGTGGCACGGGGCTGATGAGCCACATCTTCGACGGCTTCGCGCCGGTCAAGGGCGAGATCCCCGACCGTCACAACGGCGTGCTCGTGAGCAACGAGAACGGCGAGGCGGTGGCCTACGCGCTCTTCAACCTGCAGGAGCGCGGGCGGCTGTTCGTGAGCCCCGGTGAGAAGCTCTACGAGGGCATGATCATCGGCATCCACAGCCGCGACAACGACCTGGTCGTGAACCCGATCAAGACCAAGAAGCTCACCAACATCCGCGCCGCCGGCAAGGACGATGCGATCCTGCTGACGCCGCCGATCCCG
>DASPOP010000382.1:0-16404 GCA_035625955.1 Steroidobacteraceae bacterium
CGCTGCCGGCGGACTGTGGCTGGCGGAGAGCGACTTCGCGCGGCTGCGCCTCAGGCTGCCGCCGACCGCGCCGCACATGGCGAACGGCCGGCGCTTCTTCCCGGTGGCCGCGATCGCCGGCGTGAAAGTGGCCGTCGACGAGGCGCGCAGCGCCGCGCTCATCACCGCGCCCGCCGGCGCCTTCGAGAGCTCGGCGGTGACTTTCACCGGAGCGAACCGTCCGGCCATCTCCCCGAGCGGTACCGGGGCGTTCTTCAACTACGTGCTGAGCGGTCAGACCGGCCAGTACAGCGGCGCCAATGTCGCCGGCGCCTTCGGCGAGCTCGGGGTCTTCAGCCCCCTCGGGGTGCTCATCAGTTCCGGCACCTGGACGGATATCGCGGGCGTCACCGGTTTCGTGCGTCTCGAGAGCACGTTCAGCCACGACTTCACCAACTCGCTCGAGACTCTGCGGCTCGGAGACGCAATCAGCGTGCCCGGCTCCTGGGGCAGCGCCGTGCGCTTCGGCGGCCTGCAGTGGGGAACGAACTACGGCATCCGCCCGGACCTCGTGACGACGCCGCTGCTCGCCGCGACCGGCACCGCCGTGGTGCCCTCGACGGTCGAGGTATTCGTCAACGGCAAGGCCGTCGGCACCAGCGACGTGCCGGCGGGACCCTTCATCGTGAACCAGGTGCCGGCGCTCAACGGCGCCGGCGACGTGAGCATCGTGGTGCGCAACGCGCTGGGCCAGGAACAGATCGTGTCGGTGCCGTTCTACTCGGCCGCCGTCATGTTGCAGCCGGGGCTGTCACTGTGGGACATCGACCTGGGCCCGGTGCGCGAGAACTACGGCCTCGAAAGCAACGACTACGGACCGCTCATCACCTCGGCCACCTGGCGTCACGGCTTCACCGCGCAGTTCACCGGCGAGGGCCACGCCGAGGCGGCCCGCAACGGACCCTGGGCCGCCGGCATCGATCTCGCGCAGGCTCTCGATCACTGGGCCATCGTCACGGCCGACCTTGCGTTCGGCGGCCAGTCGGCCAACAACGGTATCCTGGGCGGCGGGCCCCAGCCGGCAAGCTCCGGCACCTACGCGGCCCTCGGCATCCAGCGGGTCAATCAGCGCCTCAGCCTCATTCTCGAGGCGCAGCACGCCACCGCGGGCTACCGCGATCTGGGCAACGAGGGCGGCGTGCCGCCGCCGCTCGATCGCGACCTCGCGCAGGTCGGCTGGAGCATGGGCCGGCCGGGAAGCCTGCAGCTCGCGTTCGTGACGCAGCGGAATTTCAACGACACGCGGCAGAAGACTCTCGGCGTCACTTACCAGGTCAACCTGGGGCCCGGAAACTTCAGCGCCTTCGCCAGCCGCACGACCGGTGATATCGCTGACACCAACGTGTCGCTGTTCTATGTGCTGCCGCTCGGCGGCCGCCGCAACACCTCGACGCAGTTCCGCTACGACAGCCAGCAGCCCGCCCCCGATGCGGCCCTGGTGCAGACCCTGCAGCAGAACCTGCCACCCGGTACCGGTCAGGGCTACGTGGTCTCCGCCGGCACCGACGGCAGCTACAACCTCGACTATCAGCGCCAGATGGATGCGCTGCTCATCGACGCCCAGGCGGCGCGCTTTCTGGACGCCAGCGCCGAGCGCCTTTCTCTGACAGGGGGTGCCACGTTCATGCAGGGCGAGCTGCACGCGACCCGCACCATCACTGACAGCTTCGCCACCGTGCAGGTCGCCGGGATTCCCGGCATGACCGTGTACTATGAAAACCAGCCGGTGGCCCGCACCGACGACAACGGACTCGCCATCGTGCGCGACCTGCGCTCCTTCGATGTCAACCGCCTGAGCGTCGACCCGCTGCAGCTGCCGCTCGATGCGGCGGTCGCCAACCCGCAGGTGCAGATCGTCCCGCCCTACCGCAGCGGCATGCTGGTCGACTTCCCGGTGAAGCGCGTCCGCGCCGGCCTCTTCCGGCTGCAGCTCGCCGACGGCAGCGCAGTGCCGGCCGGCGCGCGGGTCACTTTCCTCGGCGAGGACTTCCCGGTGGGCCTCGATGGGCTCGCCTACATCACCAACTACGACCACGGCAGCGTGGGCGAGGCGCATTGGAAGGGCGGCAGCTGCCGCTTCCGCCTGCCGCCCCCGCCGTCCGGCGAGCCACAGCCGGACCTCGGCGTGATCGCCTGCCGGAGCGCGCCGTGAGCCGCAGCCCCGGACGTCTCCCCGGTGCGCGTTGCCTGTACGCGTGCCTGCTGCTGACCGCGCTCGGCGCGCTCGCCTCGCCGGCCGCGCGCGCCCAGGCGTTCTTCTGCAGCGCCGGCGCCACCGGCGTGGCCTTCGGCACCTACACGCCGCTCACGCCGGTGCCGCTCGCCTCCACCGGCACCATCACCGTGCAGTGCCTGGTTTTCTTCGCCCAGGCGACGGTCACGGTCGATCTGAGCTCCGGCGCGAGCGGCAACTTCGTCACCCGCTCCCTGACCAGCGGCACCAACACTCTCAGCTACAATCTCTATCTGAACGCCGCCCATACCCAGGTGTGGGGCGACGGCAGCGGCGGGAGCCTCATCGACACGCTGACGCTCAACCCCGGGTTTCCCAGCACGGTCACGGCCACCATCTACGGCGCAGTCAACTCATTGCAGGATCCCGCGCCCGGAAGTTACTCCGACACCATCACGGTGACGGTCAACTATTGAGGGAGGCGGGAAGCGTGAGCCCGCTTGCTCCAGTCCGGCTGAGCCCGACGAAGCGTCCAAGTCCCCGCCTCACGCTCTTGTGCGGATTGCTCGCGCTCCTCGCCTCCGGTTGGGCGCACGCTCAGAACGTAACCGCGTGCACAGTGGCGGCGAGCGGCGTGGCCTTCGGCATCTACAATCCGACCGTTTCGACTGCGACCCGGTCGAGCGGCACGATCTTGGTGAGCTGCACGGTGTCCTCGGGTCACAACCCCGTGACTGTCGCGCTCAGTACCGGTGCGAGCGGCAACTTCGCCTCACGCACGATGACCAGCGGCACGGACACTCTCAGTTATAACCTCTATCTCGATGCGGCCTACACGCAGGTGTGGGGCGACGGGACCGGCGGCAGCCTGACCGATACTCAGTACGTAACGCACGGCCATCCGGCTTTCAGCGCCACCGTCTACGGCTCGATACCCGCACTGCAGAGCCCTGGCGCCGGGGTCTTCACCGACACGATCATCGTCACGGCCAGCTTCTGACCGTGACTGCGCGACTCTAGTCCACCACCGACGACTGGATCCTGATGCCGAGGCGCAGCACGGCGCTCACCGGTGTGGTCTCGGCGATCTCCAGCAGTCGGGTCTTCTGTGCGGCCGTGAGCGGCTTGGTGAACGAGAGCCGCCGCTCGATGTGATCGCGGCCCTCGGCGTCGCGCGACCAGCGCACGCCGACCGTGATCTTGCCGAGCATCCAGTCGTTCTGCGCGGCGTGCTTGCGCAGCGCCACCGCGGTGCAGGTGCCGAGGCTCGCGAGCAGCAGCTCGCGCGGCGCGAAGCCGGCACCGCTGCCGCCGGCGGCGACCGCCTCGTCGGCGGTCAGGTGGTGGTGGCCCGAGACGACCTGCTGTACGTGCTGGTGCTCATTGATTACCGTGACGTAGGCCATGCGCTGGTCCTCCGTTGCTCGCGCGCCGCCGCCCGTGCGGGCCGAGTGGGCGCGCCGCGCGCGTCAGCATACTCCGCGCGATGCTCGCGGCGCTCAGGCCGGTCACGTCGTCGAGCCGATACGGAGCGCCGTGGAGAATCGCCTCGGCGGCGCGCAGGCCGCTGCGGATCGCCGGCCCGATCCCCTCGCCGAGATCGCGGCTCGCGAGCCCGGCCGCATCGCCGGTGATGAAGGCGTTGTCGCGCCGCACGACGTCGACGCGCCCGCGCAGGAAGTAGCTGTAACCCGCCGGGTCGTAGCTGGCGCCGCGCGTCAGTCCGCCGCCGAGCTTGGCGGCGAACTGCGCCCAGTGCGTCTTGATGTCCTGGCCGGCGCTCTTGATGCGCTCGGCGAAGCCGCCGATGCCGACGTTGAGCCAGCCGCTCTCCTTCGGCACGTACCAGGAATATCCCGGCAACCCCTGCTCGCAGAACCACAGGTGGCAGTCGCCGTCCTGCCAGTCGTACTCGATCTCGTGCTCGAGCGTCACGATCTGCAGCTCGTGCGCGCGCGGGTTGAGCTCCTTGAACAGGTTGCGGTAAACCGGGCAGCGCGTGCCGCCGGCGCCGATGAGGTAGCGGCACCGGTAAGCGCCGTCGATCACGTAGCCGTCGCCCTCGGCGACGATGTCGCGCACGTTGTGCTGCTCGACCGGCGCCCCCGAGCGCTCGAGCAGCCAGGCGTCCCATTCGAAGCGGCGGATGGAATGATGCACGCACGGCACCGGCAGGCTCAAGCGGCCGTAGTGCACCCGCAGGCGCGGGAAGGTGAGGAGGCGATGCGGATACGCGTCGAGATCCATCTCCAGCTCGCGCACCACTTCGGGCGTGATCCAGCCCGCACAGAGCTTCAGGCGCGGAAAGCGCTCGCGGTCGAGCACCAGCACCTCCCGACCTGCGCGTCGCAGGTGGCGGGCGGCACTCGAGCCCGCGGGCCCGCCGCCGACGATGATGATCTCGCTCGAGCGCATGCCTTCGGTCAGGGCGTGTACAGGTGCGCGCGCGTCCAGGGGACGTCGTTGTTGTCGGCGGTCGCGAACACCACCTGGAACAGCTGCAGCGTGCCGGTGGAGAACGCCGCCACCGAGCCGGCGAGATACAGCCGCCACATGCGCACGAATTTCTCGTCGAACATCGCCCGCACGCGCTCGCCCGCAGTCTCGTAGAGTGCCAGCCAGTGGCGCAGCGTCTGCGCGTAATGCAGGCGCAGGTTCTCGACATCGAGCACCGACAGGTCCCACGGCTCGAAGATCTGCGCCATCTCCCCGAGCGAGGGCGCGTAGGCCCCGGGGAAGATGCGCCGCTCGATCCAGGGCTGCAGCCGCGCCGGCTGGTTGCGGCCGATCGAATGGATGAGGCCGCGCCCGTTGCCGCCGAGGCAGCGCCGCGCGATGCGCCCGAGCGTCGGATAGTTCTTCACGCCGACGTGCTCGAGCATGCCGACCGAGACGAACGCATCGTAGTGGCCGGAAATGTTGCGGTAGTCGTCCTCGACGTACTCGACCTGGCCGGCGAGGCCTTCGCGCGCGGCCCGCTCGCGCGCGTATGCGACCTGCTGGTGCGAGATGTTGAAGGCCCGCACGCGCACGCCACAGTGGCGCGCCATGTGCAGCGCCAGCGTCCCCCAGCCGCAGCCCGCTTCCACCACGCTCTCGCCGGCCTTGAGACGCACCTTGCGGCACACGTGGTGCATCTTGGCGGTCTGGGCCTCATCGAGCGTCGCCGTCGGGGTCGGATAGTAGGCGCAGGTGTACGCCATGGTGTCGCCGAGCCACAGCGAGTAGAACTCGTTGCCGATGTCGTAATGGTGATGGATGTTGTCGCGCGAGCCGCGCAGCGTGTTGACGTGCGGCCGGTGCGTCAGGTCCGCCGCGCGCCGCAGCCACGAGGGCTTGTCGCCCATGGTGCTCGCCCGGTACACGACTTCGAGGACCTCGACCAGATCGCCGTCGACGGTGAGGCTGCCGTCGCTGTAGGCGTCGCCGAAGCGCACCCAGGGATCGGCCAGGATCGAGACCAGGGTGGCGCGGCTCGCGAAGGTGACGCGCCCCACCGGGGCCGACGCCGCGGGCACGCGCGCGCCGCCGCGCACCGCGAACTCCACCGGCGGATCGCCGAGGAACGAGGCGATGCGCCGCAGCAGCCAGCGGTCCGTGGACCGTGCATCGACGGTCTCTTCCGCCTCGGCATCCGCCTCGGCATCCGCCTCGGCTTCCGCCGCGCCCTGCGCAACGGAACGGGCGATCTCGCTGTGCTTGCGGCCGGAAATCAGACTCTCGTCGCTGGCGCTCACGGGCTCTCTCTCCTTGTTCTGGGACGTTAAATCTAGCACGGCTCCGTTGCGTCGTGGCGAGGGGTCAGATCCCAAGTAATCTCAGCGTGTTACGAGAGTTTCATTAAGAAGATTCGCAAGACGTCCGCCCGCCAGCAGCAGCCGCTCGCGCACGATCGCCTCCGCCTCCTGCTGATAGTCGCCGTCGAGCATCACGATGCCCGCCGGCACGCTGCCGCAGGCGAAGCCCGGATACTGATAGGCGACGTTGCGCGCGAGATGATTGGACTGGCTCGCCCAGCCCGCGGGTGTGCCCTGCCCGGCCTCAGCGGTGAGTGTCCGCGCCTCGAGAGCGAGCGCCTCGATGTCGCGCGGCGGCTGCTGGCGGCTGCGCGTGTGGAGCGCGAGCGCCACCAGCTCCGAATCCCAGGCGCCGTGCAGCGTCAGGCGGCCGCGGGTGTGCACGCCCGCGAGCGCGACGTGCACGCGGTTGCCGCCCAGGTCGCCGTTGTCGGCGGCGTGCAGCGGCTGATGAAGGTCACCGACCAGGTGCACGATCCACTTGAGCGCCTCGTTGCGCGCGCGCGGCTCGGCTCGGGCGTCGGCCAGCACCGCGGTCAGACGCTCGAGCTGCGCGGAATTGCACTGGCCGCCCGGGCAGTAGCTGTCCCGCGGCGCGCTGCCGCACAGCGGCACGTCGTCGTAGTGCCAGCGCGGCTCATCGGCGGGAGTTCCGCGGATCTCGTCCGCCCAGACCGCGACCGACTCGAGCGTGCCGCGTCCGGATGGGTTGCCGAACTTGTCGAGATCGCCCGCGAGCAGCTGCGCGACCTGTGCGCGCGCCGCGGGTGTCAGCAGCCGGTCGGCGATGGCGCCGACGGTACGATGCCCCTGCGGCCCCCACGCAAGAGCGCAGGGAGCGCAGCTAAGGAGGAGCACGATGCCGCGGATCAGCGCCGGGAAGCTTCGCATTGCCGATATTAGGGCGGCAGGAGCGGTACGGTTTCAACAGGCCTGGGTTAGACTCCGCGCCCCTGAGCTGATCCGGGACCTGCCATGATCCGCATCGCCCTCGTCGCGCTGACTGCCGCCGTCTCCGCCGCCGTGATCGCCGCGGCGCCCGCAGGCGCTCCCGGATCCAGGGCCGCCCACGGCATCGATCTCGCCGGCATCGACCGTTCGGTCGCGCCCGGCGACGACTTCTTCCGTTACGCCAACGGCACGTGGCTCAGGAACACCGAGATTCCCGCCGACCGCAGCACCTACGGCACCTTCGCGCTGCTCGCCGAGCTCAACACCAAACGCACCGCGGAGCTGATCAGGACCGCCGCCGCGAGCGCCTCCCCCGGATCCGATACAGCCAAGATCGGCGACTACTACGCGAGCTTCATGGACGAGACGCGCATCGAGCAGCTCGGGCTCGAGCCGCTCGCCCCGGCGCTCGCGCGCGTCGAGGCCATCAAGGATCGCAGCGCGCTCGCGCAGGCGCTTGGGTCTCAGCTGCGCGCCGACGTGGACGTGCTCAACAACACCAACCTCTATACCCCGAACCTCTTCGGCCTGTGGGTCGCACAGGATCTCGATGAGCCCGGGTCCTACTCGCCCTTCCTGCTGCAGGGCGGACTGGCGATGCCGGACCGCGACTATTACCTGAACCCCTCCGCGCCCATGGCCGCCATTCGCGACAAGTACCAGGCGCACGTCGCCGCGGTGCTCGAGCTGGCCGGCGTCGCCGACGCACGCGTCAGGGCCGGGCACATCTTCGCGCTCGAGCGGCGCATCGCCGAGGCGCACGTGAGCCGCGCGGACTCCGAGGACGTGAGGAAGGGCAACAATCACTGGTCGCGGGTCGAGTTCGAAAGCCAGGCCCCGGGGCTCGACTGGCAGGCGTTCTTCGCCGCGGCGGGCCTTGGCTCACAGCCGCGCTTCGTCGTCTGGCAGCCGGGAGCGGTCAAGGGAATCTCGGCCCTGGCCGGCAGCGAGCCGCTCGAGACCTGGAAGGACTATCTGCGCTTCCACGCGCTCGAGCGCGCCTCGCCTTACCTGACGAAGGCCTTGGTGCAGGAGAATTTCGAGTTCAACAGCCATGTGCTCTCCGGCACGCCGCAGCTGCGCGAGCGCTGGAAGCGCGCCGTCGACGACACCAATGGCGCCCTCGGCGACGCGGTCGGGAAGCTCTACGTCGAGCGCTACTTTCCGGCGTCGGAGAAGGCGCGCGCTGAGGCGATGGTGCGCAATCTGCTCGCCGCTTTCGCGACGCGCATCGACCGCATCGAATGGATGGCGCCCGAAACGCGGCGCCAGGCGAAAGCCAAGCTCGCCTCTCTCAAGGTGGAGGTCGGCTACCCGGACAGGTGGATCGATTATTCCGGCCTCGAGGTGGTCCGCGGTGACGCCCTCGGCAACGCCGAGCGCGCCGAGCTCTTCGACTACCATCGCAATCTCGCCAAGCTCGGCAAGCCCGTCGATCGCTCCGAGTGGTGCCTGGAGCCGCAGACGGTCAACGCGGTGAACCTGCCGGCGATGAATGCGCTCAACTTCCCGGCGGCAATCCTGCAGCCGCCGAACTTCGACCCGCGGCGCGACCCGGTGCTCGATTACGGCGCGGCGGGCGCGGTGATCGGCCACGAGATCAGCCACAGCTTCGACGATCAGGGGGCGCTGTTCGACGCCGACGGGCGGCTGCGCAACTGGTGGACCCGGGATGACTTCGCGCACTTCGAGGCGGCGGGCAAGCGCCTCGCCGAGCAGTTCGATCGCTACCATCCCTTCCCCGACGTTGCCGTGAACGGCCGGCAGACGCTCAGCGAGAACATCGCCGACGTGGCGGGGCTGGCCGATGCGCTCGATGCCTGGCGGCTGCAGCTCGCCGGCAAGCCGGCGTCGGGGGCCGGGGGCTTGAGCGCCGAGCAGCTGTTCTTCGTGAGCTTCGCGCAATTCTGGCGCCAGAAGATCCGCGAGCCGGCGCTGCGCCAGCGCCTCGTCACCGACGGCCACGCGCCGGCCGAGTACCGTGCCGACACCGTGCGGAACCTCGACGCCTGGTACCAGGCCTTCGGCGTCAAGCCGGGCGAGAAGCTCTACCTCGCGCCGGCGGATCGGGTGCGCGTCTGGTAGCCGCCGGTCCGCCTACCAGACGCGCTGTGCCCCGATGAAGGGGCCATCGACATCGAGCGCATCAAATTCCCCGCCCGGGTTGAAGTAGTAGGTAATGCGGCGCCAGCCGCCGAGCAGGTGCGCGTCTTGCCCGACGCGGATGCCGACCAGGCCCTGCCACCTCAAGGTGGAGCTCCCGGCGCTCATGTCGGCATACACAAAGAGCCACTCCCTGCCCAGTCTCACCCGGACCTTCGCGCGAACCAACGAATCCGGGTTCCTCAGGAAAACCTCGCGCTCAGTCTCGCGCGCGCGGTCACCGGCGAGCAGAGAATCGCTGTCGAGGACGTAGCGAAACCTGGCCGGGAGGTCAGACAGGGATGTATCGACGGGACTGCTGAGGCTGGGCGACCCGAAATTTCCATCGGCCGCTTGTGTGGTGGGAGTACCCGCGCACAGGAGCATGCCCAGGGCCGCGGCAGACGAGCGCGCCATTTTCGTGCCATTAGTCCATTTGCGGGTCACTGCTCACAGTGTTGGGACTGGCCGCCTGAGCAGCAAACTCAATGTCTGAAGAGCAGATAAGAAAAACTTAATGCCGGCGCCGGCGGGCAGGTTGGTTTGTCGCCGATGCCACGCGCCTCTCGCGCGCAACGCCGCGGCCGCGCGCTCAGGCCGCGCGCAGCTGCGAGAAATACACCAGCGTGCTGTAGGGCATCACGATGCGGCCGTCGCGCTCGTGGCGGGCAAACACCTCGCGCAGCAGGGCGATCATCGGCTCGTAGTGCGGATCTCCCGGCTCGGGCGCGTACGAGGAGGACATCAACCGCCCCTTGAGGCCCTCGAAATCGAGGATCTGCTGGTTGGCGAAGGCTCGGACCTCCATCGCCGCGCCGAGAAACCCGCGCATCGTGCCGGCGTCGGCGCGGCTCGCGGTGATGCGGGTGTACTCGGGCGCATGACGCTTGAGCAGCGCCTCGTAGTCGGCGAGGAACGGCGTCAGCTCGGGCGGCCGCTCGTTCCACAGCAGCGCCGCCCATGCGCCGGGGCGCAGCACGCGCAGCGCCTCGCTGCGCGCGCGCTGCGGATCGAACCAGTGGAAGGCCTGGCCCGCGACCAGCAGCTCGACGCTCGCGGCCGCGAGGGTGGTGGACTCGGCGGTACCCTTGACGCTGTAAAAGCGCGGGTAGTGGCCGAGCTGCGCCTCCGCCGCGGCACGCATGCCGTCGTTGGGCTCGACCGCGAAGACTTCCGCACCGCTCGCGAGCAGCAGCTCCGTCAGGATGCCGGTGCCCGAGCCGAGATCGGCGACCCGTGCGCCGGGACCCAGTCCGCAGCGTTCCCTGAGCAGGTCGATCGCCTGCGGCGGATAGCCCGGGCGGTAACGCGCGTAGTTGTCCACCCGGGAGCTGAAGCGCTCGGTCGCTCGTGTCATGGTGGGGTCGTCCGTCGCTGCCGCGGCTGTACTGGCGGCACGGCGACACAGTGTGAGCCCCGTCCCGCCGCGCGCCTCTCCATTAAGACGTACGGACACGGTAGCGTAATCGCGTGACAATGTCGTCACCCGGTCGTTCGGAGGACCGCGATGTCCGTCCCCTACAAGCGCCTCGAGACCAAGCTGGTGCACGCCGGAGAGCCGCGCCCGCGCATCGACGGCGCGGTGGAGATGCCGATCTTCCAGTCGGCCACCTTCGAGTACCGCGGCGAGAAGCGTTACGACGACGTGCGCTACCTGCGCCTCAACAACACGCCGAACCAGCTGGCGCTGCACGGCAAGCTCGCCGCTCTCGAGGGTTCGGAGGCCGCGCTGGTCACGGCGAGCGGCATGGCGGCGATCAGCACCACGCTCCTCACGGTGCTGTCGGCCGGCGATCACCTCCTCGCCCAGAGCTGCCTGTACGGCGGCACGCACGACTTCGTGACGCGCGAGTTTGCGGGCTTCGGCCTGTCGTTCGACTTCATCGATGCCGACCGGCGCGACAGCTGGCGCGCGCAGTTGCAGCCCAACACACGCGCCATTTACGTCGAGGCGATGACCAATCCGCTGCTCGAGGTGGCCGACCTCGAGGCGGTCGCCGAGTTCGCCCGCGCGCACGGGCTGCTCTCCATCATCGACAACACCTTCGCCAGCCCGGTCAACTTCCGCCCCATCGAGGCCGGGTTCGACCTGGTTCTCCACAGCGCCACCAAGTACCTGAACGGGCACTCCGACATCGTCGCCGGCGCGGTCGCCGGGAGCGCCGCGCTGATCGAGCGCATCCGCCACAAGGCCAATCATCTCGGCGGCTCGCTCGACCCGCATGCCGCGTTCCTGCTCAACCGCGGGCTCAAGACCCTCGCGCTGCGCGTGCGCTACCAGAACGCGAGCACGCTCAGGCTGGCGCAGTTTCTCGAGGCGCACCCCGCCGTCGCGCGCGTGCACTACGCGGGGCTCGAGAGCCACCCGCGGCACGAGCGTGCCGCGAGCCTGTTCGCGGGCTTCGGCGGCGTGCTGAGCTTCGAGCTCAAGGGTCCGCCCGAGCGGGCGGATGAGTTCGCCCGCCGCGTACGGATTCCGGCGGTCGCACCGAGCCTCGGCGGCGTGCATACGCTGCTGACGCGCCCGGCCACCACCTCGCACGCGGGCCTGTCGCGCGAGGATCGCGAGCGCCTCGGCATCGGCGACGGGCTGCTGCGCCTGTCGGTCGGCATCGAGGCCACCGAGGACCTGCTCGAAGACTTCGCGCAGGCCCTCGGATGAGAAGGCCAAGCGCAAGTTCCGGGTGGCGGCACGACCGCCCCCGCCTCACGATGCAGTATGTCTACTGATCTCACCACACCGGCGGTCGCTCCTGCCGGGCACACCGCGGCGCGCTGGCGCACGCCGATCGAGCTCACCCTGCTCGGGGCGATCTGGGGCGGGTCGTTCCTCTTCATGCGGGTGGCCGCGGCGGACTTCGGCCCCGCGCCGCTGGTCGAGGCACGCCTCGCGCTCGGCGGGCTCATTCTCACGCCGTTCCTGTGGCGTGCCCGCGCTCAGTTCTCGCTCGGCCTGTGGCTGCGCATCGCGGGCATCGCCGCGATCAACTCCGTCACCCCGTTCGTGCTCTTCGCCTGGGGAGCGGAGCGCGCGCCGGCCGGCATCGGCGCCATCACCAACGCCATGACGGTAATGTTCACGGTGCTGGTTGCCTTCCTCTTCTTCGGCGAAAAGATCGGCGCGCGGCGCCTCATCGGCCTCACGGCGGGCTTCGTCGGCGTCGCGATCCTCGCCAGCGGCAAGACCGCGGGAACGAGCGTCTGGCCGGCGGCGCTCGCCGGCACGGCCGCCTCCGTCTGTTATGGATTCGGCATCAACCTGGTGCGCCGCTACCTCACCGGCTATCCGCCCGCCGCGGTGGCGGCCGCCACGCTGCTGTCGGGATCGGTGCTGCTCGCCCCGCTCGCGATCTACACCTGGCCCACCGCTGCGATCCCGGCGGCTTCCTGGCTGAGCGCGCTGCTCCTCGGCGTGCTCTGCACGGGGGCGGCCTTCGTGTTCTATTACCGCCTCATCGCGCGCATCGGCGCCGCGCGTACGGCGACCGTTACCTACCTCATTCCGCTCTTCGGGGTCGTGTGGGCGTGGCTGCTGCTCGGGGAGCCGCTCACGGTGACCATGGCGGTCGCCGGCGCATTGATCCTCTCGGGTGTCGCGCTCAGCCAGCAGCGTGCTACAAAGAAGTGATGGCCGCCAACGAGCTCGTGACCCCGGGGGATCTGACGGCCGACCCCCGGCGCCGGCTTAGCTTTCCGCGCCTGCTCAACGCGCGCGATCTGGGCGGCTGCCCGACGCTCGACGGCGCTCGCACGCGCTGGCGCTCGCTGCTGCGTGCCGACGATCTCGCACAGCTCGACGCCGAGGGTCTGCGGGCGCTCGCCGATTTCGGGCTCACGACGGTGGTCGATCTGCGCTGGCGCGCCGAGACCGAACGCCACCCGAGCCCGATCCCCGCCGCCCTGCCGCAGGTCCATTACCGCCAGATCTCGCTCCTCACGCCCACCGAGGACGAGTGGCGCGAGCGCAGCGCCGATGCCAGCAAGGAGCTATGGAACTGCGTGGTGCTCGAGCAGGTCGGGCTCGAGCTGCGCGAGGTGCTCGGCGCGATCGCGGCCGCCGCGCCCGGCCCGCTGCTCTTTCACTGCATCGCCGGCAAGGACCGCACCGGGCTGGTCGCGGCGCTGCTGCTGGCGCTGGCCGATGTCCTGCCCGAGGCGATCGCGCAGGACTATGCCCTGAGCACTGCGAATCTGCGTGCCGGCTATCTCGAGCGTTACGCCCACCGCGACCCGGAGCAGATCCTCGCCGCCCTGCACTGTCCCGAGGAAGGCGCGTACAACATGCTGAAATTCCTCGCCCACGCGGGCGGCGTGCGCACTTATCTGCGGGAAATCGGCCTGGCGCGCGATGAGATCGCGGCGCTGCGCGCGCGGCTGCGCGAGTAAAGGCTTTTCACCACGCGGCCATTCACGGCGGGTTCAGCCGCGCTGCCCGATACTCATGCTGCACCGGTTGCGCGTGCTCCCGAGCCGCCCACCTTTTTGCAGCGGGCACCAATTGAAGCAGGCGCGGATTTGAGCACGCGGCACACCGGTGCTGCTCTTTTCCCCTCCGCTGTGCGCCGCTTCCGCTATCCTCGCGCATCTTCCGCGTGTAGGAGGCTTACGTGGAAATCACCGGCGGCTGTCTCTGCAGGGCGGTGCGCTACACGATCCGTGCCGCTCCCATCGTCACGCGTACCTGCTGGTGCCGCGTGTGCCAATACATCGGCGCGGGCAGCGCCACGGTGAACACCTGCTTCCCGAGCGAAGCGCTCGAGGTGACGGGCGAGCTGCGCGATTACCGCATGCTTGCCGACAGCGGCAACGCCGCGCACCGGCGCTTCTGCCCGGCGTGCGGCACGCACCTGTTCAGCGCCTCGGAGGCGCGCCCGCACCTGGTGTTCGTGCGTGCCGGCACGCTCGACGACCCCGAGATCGCCCGCCCCTCGCTCACCATCTGGACCGCGAGCGCGCCCAGCTGGGCGTGCATCGATGAGAGATTGCCGCAGGTCGAGCGCCAACCGCCGCCGGCGGCCTAGTCAGCTATTTCAGGGCGAGGGCCCGGCGCAGCTCGGGCGCCGTCATGAGGCGCGTGTACACCGGCGTGCCGACGTCGAACTCGCGCGCGCGCGATAGCGGACCGACCACCACCGGAGCGAATCCGGCATCCCGCACCAGCCGCTCCGCCACGGCGAGCGCCTGCGCGTCGTCGCCGGCGAGCGGGATGGCGATCGGCTCTCCGGCGCGATGCGCCTGGCTCGCCAGGTCTCCGGAATTGATGGCGTTGAAGGCGCGCACCAGCCGCACGCCCGGCAGGAACTGCGGATCCGCCACGCCGGTGCTCAGCTTGCGCGCTGCGACGGCCATCTCGCCGTCACGCGATGGGTAAGGATTACAGGTGTCGAGCACGATCTTGCCGGCAAGCTCCGCCTTGAGATCGCGCCCGACCTGCGGCAGCGCGCCATAAGGGACGGACACCAACACCACCTCGCCGAAGACCGCCGCATCGCGCGGCGTGCCGGCGCGGGCCCGGGGACCCAGGGAGGCGGCCAGCGCCTTGAGCTCGTCGGGGTGGCGCGAAGAGACCAGCACCTCGTGGCCCGCGGCCACCCACAGCCGCGCCAGCGTGCCGCCGATGTGGCCGGCGCCGATGATGCCGATCCTGAGCGGCGCCGCGGGCGGCGCAGCCGCGGGCGCTGCGGCCCCGGCCGAATCAACGGCGGCGAGGCACAAGGCGGCCAAGCCGAGCGCCGCAGCGCCGGCCGCCGCCGGTCTCACTTGGGCGAGAACTCCACGTAGGTCTGCCAACGCGGCACGCCCGGGTTGTCGGTGTCGATCACGAGCGTGCCGTGGGCGCGCTGCGCCGTCGACGCCAGGGTCAGCTGCGCGTTCTCGCCGCAGGCGGCCTGCAACGGCAGGGACGACTTTACGGAGATGGCGCGCGCTGCGGCGACATCCTCCGCCGAGCCGCTCGTGGGCTCGATGTGGGCCGCGGTGATGTCGGTCATGGGCACCGTGGCGAAGCGGTAGTTGACCGTGCCTTCCCACTCGGCCTTGCCGCCCTTGCCCTTGGGAGCCTTCTCGCCCGCCTTGCCCGCGGTGTCGAAGCCCTCCTGCTTGGCGAGCGGCGGCTCCGTCAGCTTTACCTGACGCGGCTGCTGCGGCACCAGAGTGTTGCGCGTCGCGAGCCCCTGCAGCCGCCACACCGCGAGGATCTGCAGCGGGAAGGTGCTCTGGCAGCGCACCGAGTACAGGCCGTGCCAGCCGGAGCCGTCCGAGTTGGGGCTCAACGGAATTTTCTGGTTGTCGCCGATCGCAAACAACACCAGCGAGCCCGGCGTCACCAGCGCGCCCTCCGAGGCGGTCGCGGTGATCTCGTACATGCCGATGTCGTTATTGGCCTGGTACTGGGCCGGGGTGGTGTCGTTCACCTGCACGTTGCAGGCGCTCAGGCCGAGCACGGCCGGAATCCAGGAAAGCCGGATGAGCTTGTACATGCTGCCCCCTTCCCGACTGCAGAGAGAGTCGCATCGCAATCGGCTGGAACGGTGAGCCGGGCCGCACCTGGCGCGCGGCCCGGACCACGGAAAATCGGCCTTATTTCTTTCTACGGGCTCCGGACCGCTTCGCCGCCCGGAAGGAGATGCCGCTGCGCATGGCCTTCTGCTGAACCGCCGCTGCCGTGCGCCCGAGCTTCTTCGCGACCTGACTGGTGGGAGTGCCCGCCTTCGCGAGTGCCTTGAGGGTCTTCAGTTCACGTGCGCTCCAGGAAGCGCCGTCGTTCGGTGGACGTCTTGCCATCTCGGTACTCCGCTATCACCCAACTCGAGGGCCGGACTTGGGATCATACACCGATTGACCGGCGAAGCGTGCGCCTCAAAACGATCTGTAACATGTTGGAAAGCCCACGGCGCCGCACACCGCAGGTGGATGTTGCTGCAGCGCTCCGCGACGACACCAACTTGCAACAGCATCATGGCAATCCGCCGCGGGCGGGCCGGAAGCGTCAGCGCGTCAGGAGCAGCGTCTAACGCTGTTCGGTCAGATAGGCGATGACGTCAGCCCGGTCGCGAGCGCTGGGCATCGCAAAGAACATTTTCGCTCCCGGTACCAACGCCTGCGGGTTGGTCAGCCAGCGATCGAGGGTGTCCGGATCCCAAACGATGTGAGAGCTCTTCAGGGCCGGCGAGTAGGCATAGCCCGGCACCGTTCCGGCCACGCGCCCGACGACACCCCGGTGACGCGGCCCGACGTCGTCCTCGTCCAGGGAGTGACACCCCATGCAGACCTGGTACACCGTCTGGCCGCGAGCCGGATCGC
>DASPOP010000383.1:0-12258 GCA_035625955.1 Steroidobacteraceae bacterium
GTCTCGAGTCCCATGAAGCGCGGCACGGCGAAAGCCGCCAGTATGCCGAGAATGACGATGACGACCACCAGCTCGATGAGCGTGAAGCCGCGTTGCAGTGAGCGATGCATAGGACTGTCTCCAAAAAAAAGGGCCGGACCAGGAAATCTTGTTACGGCGTTTAAGTTAACGGCCGATCCGCGCGCTTCTGCAGGGTGTGCGTGTTGCCGCACGCGGTCGGCTGCTCAGGATCGTGAACCCGGTCACAGGCCGCAGGCGGCGCCGCCGTGCCGCCCGGCCGGGGCGGCAAGGGTCAGTGCCCGGCCCCGACCTTCGCGATCAGATCCCACATCGGCAGGAACACGCCGAGAGCGAGGATCAGCACCATGAAGCCGACGAACGTGATGAGGATGGGCTCGAAGGCGGCGCTCAGATTCTTGACGGTGTAGTCGACCTCGCGCTCGTAGAAGCCCGCGACCTCCTGGAGCAGATCGGGGAGCTCGCCGGTCTCCTCGCCGACCGCGATCATCTGCAGCACCAGCGGCGGGAACATCCCGCCCACGGCCGCTGCCCGTGCCAGCGGCTCGCCGCGCTCGACCGCCTCGCGGAGACTCTGCACGCGCTCCGCCATGTAGTCATTGCCGGCGCTGCGCGCGATGGTGGTGAGCGTCTGCAGCATCGGCATGCCCGCAGTGAGCGACACCGCCAGCGTGCGCGCCACGCGCGCCAGGATCGCCTGATGCATCAGTGCGCCCAGCACCGGGATGCGCAGCTTCAGCTTGTGCCAGCGATAGCGCCCGCGCTCGGTCGCGACCAGCCGGTTGGCCACCAGCGCCAGCAGCGCGCCGAGCGCGATCCCGACGTGCCAGTAGGCCTGCGCCAGCCTTGAGGTGCCCATGATGACGCGTGTCGGCCAGGGGATCTGGTCGCCGAGCGCCTGAAACAGCGGCGCGAACTTCGGGATCACGAACACCGTGATCACGCCGATCGCGACGGCGATCGCCGCCATCACGATCAGCGGATAGCGCACGGCGTTCTTGACGCGGTCGTGGATGTCCTGCTCCTGGGCGAGGTACTCGCCGAGCCGCGCGAAGGAGCTCTCCAGCGTTCCGGTCGCCTCACCGACGGCCACCATGCCGACGTACAGCTGCGGGAAGATCTGCGGGTGGCGCGCGAGGCTCGCGGCGAGATCGCGCCCGCCCTCGAGGCTCGCCAGCACGTCCTCGAGCGCGAGCCGCAGCGTCGGGTTGTGAGTCGCGCTGGAGAGTCCCCGCAGGCCGCGCAGCAGCGGAATGCCGGACTTGGTGATCGTGTACATCTGACGCGTGAACAGGATCAGGTCGGACGTCTTTGGTGCGCCGAGGCCGAGGCGCCGGCCGAGCTCGCCCAGGTCGGAGCCCGCGCCCGCGCCGCCGGCCGCGGCGGCGGTGCGGATGTCGATCGGGATGATTCCACCCTGACTCAGACGCGCGGCCACGCCGTCGGGCGAGTCGGCCTCCATGCTGCCCCGCACCGACTCGCCGCCGGTGGCGCGGCCCGTGTAAGCGTACAGGGTCATGCGGTCCCGGGAGGCGCCGCGGCGGCGTGCTCACTGAGCGCATCGTCGAGGAGCGTATCGCCGCCCGGCGCCGGGAACGGCGAGCGCCACGAGGCGGTCACACCGCTCAGGTCCTCCTCCTCTTCGAGGCCGCTGGTGACTGTGATCGCCTCAGCCAGCGTCGTCACGCCGCGCAAGGCCAGGTCGAGTGCGCCCTGCGTGAGCGAGACATAGTCGGGCCGCGTGTGCGCCGCCTCATCCAGCGCCCGCAGGTCGCCGCGGCGGATCGCATCGACCAGCGTGCGCTCGATCTCGAGCAGCTCGTAGACCGCGACCCGTCCCCGGTATCCCGAGAGATTGCAGTAGGTGCAGCCCGCGCCGGCCTTGAGCTGCCGAGCCTGCGACCGCGCGCCGTGCGCGGCGAGCCACGCTTGCTCGTAGTCGCTCGCCGCCGCGGGCTGCGCACAGGACTCGCACACCCGCCGCAGCAGCCGCTGCGCCACGATCCCCTGCAGCGACGCGGCGATCATGTAGCCGGCCGCGCCCATGTCGAGCAGCCGGTGAATGGTGGGAATCGCGCCCATGGTATGCAGCGTCGACAGCACCAGGTGTCCGGTGATGGCGGCGCGCAGCGCGATGTCGACGGTCTCGCGGTCGCGCATCTCGCCGATCAGGATGACATCCGGGTCCTGGCGCAGCGTCGTACGCAGGACGCGGGCGAAATCCAGACCGATCTTCTGATTGACCTGCACCTGATTCACCCGGTCGAGCCGGTACTCGATCGGATCCTCGACCGTGATGATCTTGGTGTCTGTGCGGTTCAGGTGGCTGAGCGCCGAATAGAGCGTCGTAGTCTTGCCGCTGCCGGTCGGCCCCGTGACCAGCACCATACCCGCACTGCGCTCGATGAGGCCGCGGAACCGCGCCAGCAGCGGCGCCGGCATGCCGAGGTCCTCGAGGCTCAGCAGATTCGACGACTGATCGAGCAGGCGCAGGACCATCGACTCACCGTACTGCGTCGGCATGGTCGCGACGCGCACGTCGATCGAGCGGCCGGCGATCTTCACGGAGAAGCGCCCATCCTGCGGCAGCCGCTTCTCGGCGATGTCGAGGCCGCCCATGAGCTTGAGCCGGCTCACCAGCGCGCTGGCCACGCGCCGCCCATCGATGACCTGCTCCTGCAGGTTGCCGTCGACCCGCTGACGCACGCGCAGCACGCTCTCGGCCGGCTCGATGTGAACGTCCGACGCCTTCATCTGCACGGCGTCGTGGAAGATCGTCTGGATGAGGCGGATGACCGGCGCGTCGGGTGAGCCCTCGTCGGCCGCGAGACGCGCGAGGTCGATATCTCCCTCGCGCAGCTCCTCGCCGACCTCGTGCGCAATCGAGGCGATCTCATCCGTGCGGCGGTAGATGACGTCCAGGACCTTCATCAGGTCCGCATCGCGCACCAGGGCGAGCTTGATGGGGCGCTTCAGGCGCGCGGCGAGCTCGTCGTACGCCAGCAGGTCGGTCGGATCCGACATCCCGACCGTGAGTCCCTGCGTGTCGGACTTGAGGACCAGCGCGCGGAAACGCCGCGCGTGCACTTCCGGCAGCAGCCGCGCGGTTGCGGGCGCAAGCTGCAGCTGTCGCACGTCCACGAACGGGATCTGCAGGTGCTTCGCCAGCGCTTCGTGCAGGACCTGATCGCTGACGTAGCCGAGGTCGGTCAGCAGCCGGCCGAGCTTGAGGCCGGTGCGCTTCTGCTCGCCGAGAGCGTTCTTGAGCTGCTCCTCGGTGATCAGCTTCTGCTCGAGCAGCAGCTCGCCGATCCGCACCCGCCGCTTGCGGACCTCGGTGCTCACGGCTGCGGCCGGGGGCGGTCAGCCGGCGGGTAGTCGAGCGGGCCGAAGTCGCCGCTCTTGTTGAGATCCTGGAGCCGCGCGGCCGGCTCGTTGATGAGCGCCGGCCAGTCGGAATCCGCCACCACGATCGGCCGCAGCAGGATGACCAGCTCGATGGTGCTGCGCTTGTGCTGCTCGCTGCGGAACAGCTTGCCCACGCCCGGAATGTCGCCGAGCAGCGGCGTCTTGTAGTTGGCTTTGGTCAGCTCCTCGCGCATCAGGCCGCCGATGATGATCAGCTGGCCGCTGCGCGCGCGCACGATGCTGTCGGACTCGCGGATCTGGCTGAGCGCCAGCGGTATGGTGTCGACCTGTCCCTGCACCGTCAGCGACTTGGTCTCGTCGCTCACCTCGCTGATGGTCGGATGGATGTGCAGGATCACCGCGTCGTCGCCGGCGATCTGCGGCGTCACATCGAGCGCCACGCCGGAAAAGAACGGCGTGAGCTGCACGTTCTGCGTGGTCGAGGTGGCCGTGCCGGTCACCGTGTTGCTCTGCACACCGGTCACGAAGAATTCGTCGGTGCCGGCCTTGATGATCGCCTGCTGATTGTGCAGCGTCGACACGCGCGGGCTCGACAGCACGCGCGTCTGCCCCTGCGCGCTGAGCAGCTGAATGAAGGTGTTGAAATCGGCGAAGTTGGCCGCGATGGTGAAGGCGCCGCTCAGGGGGTTGGAGACGAAGCCGTTGAGCGGGGTGCCCGTCCCGGGCTGCACGTTCACGCCGCCGCCCGGGGTCTGCGGCAGATAGGGATTGGACTGCGGGCCGGTGAAGGGATTCGCCTGAAAGCCGCCCGGCGGCGCGCTCTGGCCGAAGAGGTAGGTGCTGGCACCCCGTTGCAGCAGGCTGGCCCAGTTGATGCCCGCCTGATAGCCGTCGCTCAGGTCCACTTCGACGATCTTCGCCTCCAGCACCACCTGACGGGTCACGGTGTGCGCCGTCTGCTCGAGATACTCGCCCACGTCACGCAGCTCGTTCGGCATCGCGTGCACGACGATCAGGCCCGACTGGCGGTTGATCACGACGCTGCGCCCGGGCCTGGTCCCGATGAGCGCACGCAGGTCGGCCTCGATCCCGGCCCAGAAGTCCGAGTCGCCGCGGGTGACGACCGAGGTCCCGGTTACATCCAGCGGCCGGCCGCTCGGATCGGTGGCCGCCTGGCTCGAGCTCTGCGGGCCGCCGCTCGCGGTGTTGCCGTAAGTCGAGTTGTTGCCGCTCTGGGTGACCTGACCCGAGCTGATGCGCGTGTTGGAAACCCCGAAGCGCTTGAGATCGAGATAGCTGAGGTGGAAGACCCGCGACTGCACCGCCGCCGGCAGCACCAGGAAACCCGTGCGCGTGCGGCGGTAGTCGTAGCCGTAGAGGTCGCGGGCGGCCTCGAGCACTTCCTCGATGGTGACGTGCTTCAGCGTCAGGCTGATGCGGCCGCTCACCTCGGGGTGAACCAGCATGTTGTAGCGGGTGCCCTCGACCAGCCCCTGGAAGAACGGCTGCGCCGGGGCGCCGTCGACTGCGACGTCGAAGCGCGACTCCGAGCCGACGCCCTCGCCCGCCGTGTTGGAATTGGTCGCCGGCTGCGCAGCCGCCGCGCCGGGGAGCCAGGCGAGCAGGCAGGCCAGAGCGAGAGTGATCAGTGGTCTCATGACAGATCTCATTGCGATGGGGCGCCGCGGCGCACGGGGAGCGGTGGCGGACACCTGAGCCGCGCGAAGCGGCTGTGGCCGTCCTGTGAATAGCGGACGCCCTCGGGCGTCACCTCTTCGATGAATATGTCGGCGATGCGGTCGCCGGCGCGCACCAGGCGGCCGTCGACGACCGCGACCCGCGATCCCGGCCGGATCACGACCGCCTGCACGCGCACCCCGCCGGGCTCCGGCGCTGCGGCGGCGGAATCCGCCGCGGTCACGGGCCGGGTGGGATCGGCGAGCGGATTACCGGCACGCGCCGCTCCACCGGCGGCGAGCAAGGGGAGCGCGGCGAGGGCAATGAGCTGTACGGACCGCCTCATAGATCGATCCATTCACTGCCCATGCTCACGGTGCCGAGCTCCACCCGCACGCGGTTGATCGGATAGTGCATCGTGGTGAGCTCGAGGCGCCTCCAGTAGAAACGCCACGGCAGCGCCTCCAGTGCCTCGAGGTAGGCGAGCACGTCGAGATAGCGGCCCTCGAGCACAATTTCCACGGTGTGCTCGTAGGGCCGCGGCGTGTTGGTGGCGCTCTCGCCGGCCGCATCGAGCGGCAGCTTGATGGCCTCGAGATTGCGCAGGCTCACGAGCACCACGCCCTGCTGCCGGCTCAGGACGTCGTGAATCACTTCCGCCATGCGCTGCGGCGGGATCATTCCCGCCGACTGCGAGCTGAGCTCGGCGTTGACGGCGGCGAGGCGCGCCTTGAGATCCGCGGCCTGCGCGAGGGCGGCCGTGGTGGTGTCCGCGGCGGCAGCCCGGGCGGTCGCGTCGATTCCGGTCTCGAGTCCCGCCAGTTGCTGCGACAGCTGCGCGGCGCGCGCATCCACCGGGCCGAGGAGCAGCACCTTGAACGCTCCCACCAGCACGGTGATCGCGGCCACCAGAACGAACAGCCGCTCCCGCAACGTCAGCCGGTCGAAACGGCCGGCCAGCGCGCTCATGTGGGGGCTGAGCTTCACGACGATTTCTCCGTGGCGGGTGGCGCGCGCAGCGCGCCGCTCTCGGCGCGGAACCTGAAGCTGTGATCGGCCGCGGCCGGATTCGCGGCGGCGCCATGGTCCGGCTCGTCCCGGTGCTCCGCGGGCCGCTCGATCACGAGCTCATCGAAGCGCGCGCCGGCGAGCGCGCCTTCGGCGGCCAGCCCGCGCAGGTAGCGCGGCACCAGATCGGGCTCGAGGGCGGTGCCGCCGACCGTCATGGACTCGGTCATGCCGGACAGCACCACGTGATCGATCCACAGTCCCGACAGCGGGCGGCGCGCGAGCGCCGTGAGCCGCGCGGAGAATCCGCCGACCTGTCCGGCCGTGCCGCTGCGCAGCAGCTCGAGCGTGCGCGTGCGCACGGCGAGCTCCGCGGTCAGCGCCGTCACCCGCGCCTGCGTCTGCTCCGGGCTCGCATCCGCGGCACGCGCCGCGTCGAGTGCGGCCATGGTGGCGTCCTGGCGATGGTGCTGCTGCTCGAGCGATTGCACGGCGCGTTCCAGGCGCACGACGCGCCAGCGGCCGTAAGCCCACACCGCCAGCAGGCACGCCACGGCGAGCCCGCTCACGCGCAGCGCGCTGCGCGCGGCGAGCGGCCCGCCGCGCACCTGTGCGGCCGGCTGGTACAGGTTGATCTGTTGCCGCAGGGCTTTCATGCGCCCCGCTCGCTGCGCAGGGCGGCGCCGAGCGCGACCAGCCCGAGAAAGTGCGTATCAGGCTCGACGTCGGCGGCGACGTCGAACAGCTCGTGCACGTCGAAGGTCTGCACCGCGCGGCCGGTCGCCTCGGCCAGCGGAGCGCACAGGCGCTCGGCGCGCTGGTCTCCGGAGGCGATGATGATGTCGGAGATCGGGGCGCGGTCGTGCTGACTCTCGTAATAGTCGAGCGAGCGCTGCAGCTCGACGCTCAGCGCCTCGGTATCCGCATCGCCCTCGAGCGACAGCACCTCGGAGCGCCGTGCGAGCTCGATGCGCCGCGCGAGGTACAGAACTCCCTGGCAGGTGAGCACCAGCTGCGCGAAACCCTCGCCGAGCGCGAGCAGTGCCACGCCCTGCTCGTCCTGCGGCAGCAGCGCGCTCAGGTTGCGCAGGCACAGCTCGGGGATATCGATCACGTCGAAGCCGCGGGCGCGCGGCTTCACCAGCTCCACGATGCTGCTCACGGCCTCGGCGCGCGCCGCCACCGCGAACACCATGCGCGCCTCGACGTACCGGGCCGGCTCGGGTATCTCGAACACGTCGATGACGGCCTCGCTTACCGGGAAATTGACGATGTCGCGCAGCTTCCAGCGCACCGCGGCGCGCAATTCCTCGGCGGGCACCTCGGGAGCCTCGACCATGACCAGCTGGTAATCGGCACTGTTCAGCACGCCGCTGACGGCCGCGCCGCTGAGCTCGCGCGCGCGGCTCAGGGGGGCGAGCACGTGCTCGGCCTGGATCTCGATCACCGGGTGAACCGCGCAGTGGCGCAGCAGCGGCCGCTGCCCCTTGGCGGTGCGCACGATCGCGAGCGCGGTCTCGCGCTCGCCGCGCATGACGCCGGCACGCCAGCCGGCGCTGTGTCTTTTCCGCCATGACCCGAGCAACACGCGTCCACCTTTCGCTTGTACGCCCCCAACCCGGGCGGGCCACGGGCGCGCGCCGGTCTGGAGGCTGTTCTCCTGTGACAGTTAGCGGAAACGCCGCGCCAAACTTGACGCAGCACACGCTGGTACTTACAAAAATTAACGTGGGAAGTGCGCCAGTTCACGCTCGCAGGCGCGCAAGACCCATTCCTGGGCGCCGCGGCCCGACTACTCCGACCGGCCGTGTTCCGCGTAGAACCTGTCCAGAACGCCCCGTTGGCCGGGGGCGATCTTGCGCAGTGCCGCCACCCGGTCGAACCACGCGCCGCGGTCTGCTTCGGGAAACTGGGCGATTTGGCCCGAGCGGGGCGGCCACTCCATGTTAAAGAGGTTGCTGCGCAATGCCGTGGGGTCACAGTTCCCCTCGGCAGCCCAGACGTGGAGCAGCTTGCCGCTCGGCAGGCGGAAGCTGCCGAGAGGACGCTCGGAGCCAGCCGCGGGAGCATCGAAACCGGTCTCTTCCCGGAACTCGCGCCGTGCGCACGCCAGCTCATCCTCGCCGGCGTCGACCAGGCCCTTCGGAACCGACCAGGCGCCCTCGTCCTTGCGCGCCCAGTACGGTCCGCCGGGGTGCACCAGGAACACCTCGGTGCCGGTGTTGGTCCGGCGATAGAGCAGAATCCCCGCGCTCACCTGCGGCACAGGCGCCACCTCGCTTGCCGGCGCAGCATGCCATACGCAGCCCTATGTGCCGGTACTACGTACATCTGCGGCTACGTGGCCCGGGACCCGCCACCTACCATCGCGACAGCGAGGCTCACGATGGCGGGGTTTCATGAGTGCAGCCGAAGCCAGCGTCCGCGATCCGCGGCCGACCGGCTCCATGGATGAGGCGACCGCCGCCAGGGTCGCCTTTCTGTCCGATCCCGCCTCCTACCCGGAGCATCCGCGGCAGGTCGACAGGCGCGAAACCCATTTTGCCTGGGTGTTCCTCGCCGGCTCCCGCGCCTACAAGATGAAAAAGCCCTCGCACCTTCGGGGTGCGGATTGGCGCAGCACGGACGCGCGCCAGCACGCCTGCCGGGAGGAGCTGCGACTCAATCGCCGGCTCTCCCCTTCCATCTATCTCGGCGTCGAGCCGCTGGTGCAGACGGCCGCGGGCTTGCGGATCGGCGGCGGCGGACCCGCAGTCGACTGGCTGCTGGTGATGCGGCGGCTGGACGAGCGGCGGATGCTGGACGCGGTGCTCGCCGCCGGAAAGCTCACCCGCGCCGATCTCGATGCGGTGCTCGCCTTCCTGGTCGCGTTCTACAAGTCCCGCGACCCGCTGCCGTTCTCCCCGGAGGCCTACCTGCGGCGCGTGAGATCACGCATCGACGAGGCCCTGACGGTGCTGCAGCGGCCCGAGCTCGGATTGCCGCTCGAGCGGGTCGCGCCGCTGGCACGCGAGCTGACCGGCGCCTTCGACTCACTGCAGCCCGAGCTGGCCGGGCGCCCGGTCGCGCAGCGCATCGCCGAAGTCCATGGAGATCTGCGCGCCGAGCACGTCTGGCTCGGACCGCCGGTGCAGGTCATCGATGCGCTCGAGGTATACGCGGACCTGCGCATGCTGGACACCGCCGAGGAGATCGCCCTGCTGGCGCTCGAGTGCGAGTCCCCGGCGGCTCCCTGGGCGGCGAGCTATCTGCGGGACACCTACCGCGAGCTGGCGGCGGATCGCCTCAGCACCCCGCTGTTCGAGTTCTACATGGCGCTGCGCGCCGCGACCCACGCCAAGGTAGCCATCTGGCATCTCGATGATCCACAGCAATATCGCGACCCGGCACCCTGGCGGGCGCGCGCACTCAGCTCCGTAGCCACTGCGCTGCGCCACTGCCGCGCGGCCCTTGCGCCGGATCTGCCACGCTCTGCGTAACAGAGGCCCGGATGCCCGAGACCGCCGCACCCCGATTGTTCGCACTCAGCGAGTCACGCGACCTGGGCCTCAGCATCGGTGCGAGCGCCGGGCTCTCCCTGGCTCCGCTGGAGGAGCGCCGCTTCGAGAGCGGCGAATTCAAGCTGCGGCCGCTCGAGTCGGTGCGCGATCGTACGGCGTTCGTAGTCGAGGCGCTGGCCGGCGATCAGACGGTACCGACGGCGGAGCGGCTGGTACGCCTGCTGTTCCTGCTGTCCGGTTTGAAGGACGCCGGAGCGACGCGCCGCATCGCGCTGGTGCCCTACCTGGCCTTCGCCCGCAAGGAGCGGCGTACCCAGCTGCGCGATCCGGTCAACAGCCGCTACGTGGCCCAGCTGCTCGAGGCGGCGGGTCTCGATCGGCTCATCGCCCTGGACGTGCACAACCCGGCGGCTCTGGACAATTCGTTCCGCATCCCGGTCGACCACCTGAGCGCCATGCCCATGATGGCCGATCACTTCGCCCACCAGCTTGCGGCGACTCCGCTCACGGTCGTCTCGCCCGACGTCGGCGGCATCAAGCGGGCGCAGCTGTTTCGCGAGTTGCTGCAGCGGCGGCTCAACCGCGAAGTGGAGCTGGCGTTCATCGAGAAGCGCCGGGCGCTGGAGGTGGTCGCGAGCGGCGCGCTGGTCGGCGAGGTCTCGCGCCGGGAGGTGATCGTCATCGACGATCTGTGCGCTTCGGGCGGCACGCTGCTGCGTGCGGCCGAGGTGTGCCGGCGCGCTGGAGCGCAGGCCGTGCACGCCGCGGTGACGCACGCGCCTCTGCCGGCCGGCCTCGCGGCCCTGCTGACCGCGGCGAGCCTTGCGAGCGTCGTAGTCACCGACAGCGTCGGATCGGATCCCGCCGCAGCGCGCTCCGCAGCCGCTGGCCCCCGGCTCACCGTGCTCGCGGTCGGCCCGTTGTTCGGTCAGGCGCTGCGCCGCATCCTGGACGGCAAGCCGCTCGCCCCGCTGCTCGAGCACTGGCCGGTCTCCGGCACGGAATGAGGCTGGTGCGCAACCGCGGCGCCTAGGTAATTGCACGAATCGACTCCTGCCGCACGCCAGCCGCAATCTGCGCACTGCAGCCATGATCATTCCGTTACAGATCACGTTTCGGCACATGGAGCCTTCGCCGGCGCTCGAGGCGCGCATTCGCGAGCTCGCCGCCAGGCTCGACCGGTTCAGCGGGCACATCGTGCGTTGCCGCGTGGTCGTCGAGCCGCTGTCGCACCATTCCCATCAGGGTGCACTCCATGACATCCGTATCGACATCAGGCTGCCGGACGAAGAGATCGCCATCCGCCATGCCCACCTCAGCGATCACGCCCACGAGGATCCGTACGTTGCGCTGCGCGACGCATTCCGCGCTGCCCGGCGCAAGCTCGAGGACTACGAGCGCAGGCGCCGCCTGGACGTCAAGACTCACGTCGGGATCTGACCACCGGGCGCGCTTCACGTCGTCGCGTGAGCGAGCTCCGCACGGACTGACACCCGGACGGCGGCGAGCCGCTCATAGAGCCGTCGCTTGCGGTAGAGCGGCACCCAGCCGTACAGCAGCGATTCCACGGGCCGCCACAGTGCCAGCCACGCGATGATGATGAGGCCTTCATCGAGCATGCGCGGTGCACTGCCCTGCAGCATCCCCCTGAGGACGCCGCGCAGGGTCATGCTGAGGAGGAAGATCGCCACGCCGCCGAGCAGTGCCACCTGCGCGACCCGCATCTGATCGCGCAGCCGATAGCGCGCCGAGCCCGCCAGGCGCTCGTAATAGTGCTCGACCGCCGCCTGCAGGTCGGCCGCCAGCGCCGCGCCATCGTGGGCGTGGACGTGCAGATGCCAGCTCTGCGCCGAGAGCTTCTCGCTGAATTCCTCTTCGATGAACTCTGCGGCGTCCCGATCGAGATCGCGATCCCAGAACGGCGACGGGTCGAGCGAGTTGAACATCTGGGCGACGTCACGGACGTGAATGCTCACGCTCGCAGCGCTCGCGGCCCGCGGCGTTGCGTGATGCCTGCCGGTCAGTGCGAAAGGCATGTGGGCGCCAGACGCGCGCTACACGACCGCCTCGCGAACGGCCTGGGCGATCTCCTCGATGTGTGACTCGCCGTCTTCGCCTTCGGTCTCGGTCGCTTCCCACGCCTCGCGCGCCGGCCGATAGGGAGCGAGCGGTTCGGCCCAGTCGGCGCCCCTCATGTCCGTTTCCGAGTAGCCAAGATCATCGCGCTCCACGTCATCCACCGGGCCGGTCCAGTCCTCGGGCGGCACGGCCAGGCCGAGCGGCAGAACCCGCCAGCTGTCCTCGTCGATCTCGTCGAGGTCGCCATCGAATGCCTGAATCTCGATCGTGCCCGCCTCCTCATCGAAGCCCGTCACCTGGAAGATCTCGCCTTTATCCCACCGCAGGTACCACTGGCCGATCCGCGCGCTGCCGACGCCGTTGTTCATGACTCACCTCCACCCGGACACTGCTCCGCCTCCGGCGGCCGTGGAATACGCGAAAGTGCGGATCGTGCCTATGACTCGCGCGCCTGGGCGGAGTCCAGGCTCACGGCGAGGGAGCGCAATGCCTCCGAGATCGAAACCCGATATCCGTCGCGTCCCTGACCCAGCGCGCGCAGCGCCGGCGGCAGCGCCTCGAGCTCGGCGCGACAGTAGTCGCGGCTGCGACCGAGCCACGGAAGCGG
>DASPOP010000384.1:0-3775 GCA_035625955.1 Steroidobacteraceae bacterium
GGACGATGCCTTCCCGATCGCCGACATGGACGAGATTCTCCCCGGGCTGCTGGAGAACCGCGCCCGGGTCTACTACACCATGGGAGCGTACGCGGATTTCGACCAGCGGGTGGTCGGCTGGGTGAACAGCCTCAGAACCCAGGCCAGGAACGGCCGCCACCCGCCGCAGGAGTTCGTGGCGCTCGATCACCTGCTGCACGACATGCGCCTCTACAAGTCGCGCGGGGAGCTCGACCTGATGCGCACCGCCGCGCGCATCTCCGCGCGGGCGCATCTGCGCGCGATGCGCTTCTGCCGCCCCGGCGCCACCGAGTACCAGGTGATGGCCGAGCTGCTGCACGAGTTCCGCCGCCACAACGCCGACACCGCCTATCACCCGATCGTCGGCGGCGGCGCCAACAGCTGCATCCTCCACTACCGCGACAACGATCAGCCGCTCGCCGACGGCGAGCTGCTGCT
Source organism: Steroidobacteraceae bacterium (assembly GCA_035625955.1). Taxonomy (GTDB): domain Bacteria; phylum Pseudomonadota; class Gammaproteobacteria; order Steroidobacterales; family Steroidobacteraceae; genus 13-2-20CM-66-19. The sequence goes on from DASPOP010000384.1 coordinate 460, forward strand.
GGTCGACGCCGGCTGCGAGTTCGAGTGCTACGCCGCGGACATCACCCGCACCTTTCCCGTCAACGGGCGCTTCACGCCCGAGCAGCGCGCGGTCTATGAGGTGGTGCTGGAAGCCAACCGCGCCGCCATCGCCCGGGTGCGTCCGGGCAACCACTGGAACGAGCCGCACGAGGCGGCGGTGCGGGTCGTTACCCAGGGTCTGATGAAGCTCGGGCTCCTCAAGGGCCGGCTGGCGGCGCTCATCCGCAGCGGCGCCTACCGGCGCTACTTCATGCATCGCACCGGGCACTGGCTGGGACTCGACGTGCACGACGTGGGCGACTACAAGGTCGGTGACGAGTGGCGGGTGCTCGAGCCCGGGATGACACTCACGATCGAGCCGGGTATCTACCTGCCGGCGGGCGCGCGCGGCGTGCCGCGGCGCTTCCGCAACATCGGCATCCGCATCGAGGACGACGTGCTGGTCACGAAACGCGGAGTGGAGGTACTGACGGCGCGCGCCCCCAAGGATCCCGAGCAGATCGAGGCCGTGATGGCGCAGGGCTGAGGGCGCGCACGTCAGTCATGAGCGACACAAACCCTGGCCAGGCGCTCGAGGTCGACGTAGCCATCGTCGGCGGCGGGATGGTGGGCGCGAGCCTTGCCGTGGGACTCATCGGTACGGGTGTGCGGCTGTTGCTCATCGAGACCGTGCCCTTCGGGGCGAGTGCCCAGCCGAGCTTCGATGAGCGCACCACCGCCCTCGGCAACGCCAGCCGCAGGATCTTCGAGGGACTCTCCGTGTGGGAGGCGATCGCGCCCGAGGCCGCCGCGATCCGCGCCATCCACGTCTCGGACGCCGGCCGCTTCGGCAGCGCGCGCCTCGTGGCTGAGGAGCAGGGGATCGAGGCCTTCGGCTACGTCGCCCCCAACCGGCGGATAGGCGCGGCGCTCTGGAGCCGGCTCGCGCAGGCCGCGGAGCTCGCGTTGCGTGTCCCCGGGCAGGTCGAGGATGTCGCCATCGATGCCAGCGGTGTGCGCCTCAATGTCGCGAGCGGCGGGCGGCGCGAGGCGGTGACGGCGCGGCTCGTGGTCGCGGCCGACGGCGCGCATTCGCAGATCCGCAGCGCCGCCGGCATCGAGGCCACGGTGGAGGATTACGCGCAGGTGGCGGTCGTCGCCAACGTGGCCTGCGACACGCCGCACGGCGGCATTGCGCACGAGCGCTTCACGCCGGCCGGGCCGCTCGCGGTGCTGCCGCTCGCCGATGGGACGCGGAGCGTCGTCTGGGCATGCCGCCGCGACGACGCCCCGAGGGTCCTGGCGCTCGATGACGCCGCCTGGCTCGCCGAGCTGCAGTCGCGTTTCGGCTGGCGCGCCGGGCGATTCGTGCGGGCCGGGCGCCGCGCCTCCTATCCCCTGAAGCTCACGCGCGCCGCCTCTCCGATGGCGACCCGGACCGTCCTCATCGGCAACGCCGCGCAGGCGCTGCATCCGGTCGCCGGCCAGGGCTTCAACCTCGGCCTGCGCGATGCCGCGATGCTGGCCGAAGTGATTGCGGGGAGCTCGGGCGATCTCGGCGCACCGCCGCTGCTCGAGCAGTTCGCCGCCTGGCGCACGCGCGACCGAGCCGGCGTCACCCGCTTCACCGACGGACTGGTGCGGCTCTTCGGCGATGAGCGATTCGGCGTCGGGCTGCTGCGTAACCTGGGACTGCTGCTCTTTGATGTCAGCCCGTCCGCCAAGAGCGCGCTCGCCCGCGTGAGCCTCGGCTTCGGCGGGCCGACGCCGCGCCTGGCGCGCGGCCTTCCGGTGCGCCATGCCTGAGTTCGATGTCGCCATCGTGGGCGGTGGGCCGGTGGGCGCCTGTGCCGCGGCACTGCTCGCACGCGCCGCCGGCACGGGCGCTGCGCGGCTGCGCGTGGTGCTCATCGAGCCGCATCTGCCGGCGCCTCCTGCCGTTGATGCGCCGCCCGATGCCCGCGTAGTGGCGATCTCGCGCGCCAGCGAGACCCTGCTGCGCAGCGCGGGGGCGTGGCCGGCGATCGCAGGTCCGCGGGCGTGCGCCTACGAGCGCATGCGCATCTGGCACGAGAGTGTCGCCCCCGACAGTGACGGGGTACTGGTCTTCGACGCCGCGGACGTCGGCGAGCCGAACCTCGGGTACATCGTCGAGAGCCGGCTGCTGCAGACGGCATTGGTCGCGGCCTTCAGAGCGGCCGGCGGGCAGCTCGAGCCGGCGCAGTTCTCCGCCCTCGCGATCGAAGCCGACGGAGTGCGCATCACGACCAGCCTTGGTGCGCTGCGCGCACGGCTCGTGGTGGGCGCCGACGGCGCGCAGTCCGCGGTGCGCGCCGCGACCGGCCTCACGGCCGAGGTGAGCCGCTATCACCAGACGGCGATCGTCGCCACGGTCGCCACCGCCCGGCCGCATGGGCTCACGGCGTGGCAGCGCTTCACCAGGAGCGGCACGCTCGCATTCCTGCCGCTGTTCGACGGCACGAGCTCGATCGTCTGGTCGGCGGACGAGCCGCTCGCGGCCGAGCTCGCCGGCGCGAGCGCCGCGGCCTTTGCGCAGGAGCTCGATCGGGCCTCCGACCTGGCGCTGGGCGCGACACGCCTGGTGAGCGAGCGGGCCTCGTTGCCGCTGAGGCGCCTCACGGCGCCGCGTTACGTCGCTCAGCGCGTCGCGCTCATCGGCGACGCCGCGCACGTGGTGCATCCGCTCGCCGGCCAGGGCGTGAACCTGGGGCTGCTCGATGCGGGGGCACTCGCGCAGGAGGTGGTGGGGGCCCTGGCGCGGCGCGAGGATCCGGGGTCGCTCGGCGTGCTGCGCGCCTATGAGCGCTGGCGCAAGAGCGAGATCGCCGCCATGGCCGCATCGATCGACGCCTTCGACCGCCTGCTCGCCCACGGCACGGGACCCATCGCGCGCCTGGCGCAGCGCGGGCTCGGATGGGTGAACCGCAGCCAGGAGCTGCGGCGCTTCTTCATTCGCCGGGCGCTCGGGGTGAGCGGGGAGCTGCCGGCAGCGGCGCGGCGCGTATCGTGATCAAGACAAGGGTATGAGATCCACCTTCGCCGCGCACACGAAGTCGTTCTCGGAGAGCCCCTTCACCGCGTGCGTCGTGAATTTCACGCGGCAGTAGTTATAGCCGACCTCGAGGTCCGGATGGTGATCCTCGATGTTGGCGATGTGGGCGAGCGCGTTGACGAAGCTCATGGTGCGGTAGAAATCGCGGAAGGTGAACCTGCGCTGGATACCGTGCGCGTTTTCGATGAGCGCCCATTCAGCCGAGAGCTGCGCGAGCAACGCAGTTGCCTCCTGTGGCGTGAG
>DASPOP010000385.1:0-2009 GCA_035625955.1 Steroidobacteraceae bacterium
CACTGGGTGGCGCGCGTCACGCGCGCCGCGGAGGACAATCGCCTCGAGCTCTACTTCCAGCCGATCGTGCCGCTCGCCGCCACCGCCGAGCGCGCCTTCTACGAGCTCACGGTGCGTCTGCGTGACGATAACGGCGCACTCGTGCCGCCATCTGAATTCATCCCCGCCGCCGAGCGCTACAACGTCATGTCGGTCATCGATCGCTGGGTGGTGGGGCAGGCGATCACATTGCTGCGCGAGCGGCAGCGGCGCGGACAGCCGCTGCCACTTCTGGCGGTGAATCTCTCGGGTACTTCGCTCAACGAGCAGTCGTTCGTCGAGTTCGTGTTACAAAGTGTTGCCGACCCCGGGATTGCGAGCGCACTGTGCTTCGAGATCACCGAGACCGCCGCCGTCACGAGCCTCTCCAACGCGCGCTTCCTCATGAGTGAGCTCAAGCAGCGCGGCTGCAAGTTCTCGCTCGATGACTTCGGCACCGGCGTGTCGTCGTTCGTGTACCTGAAGACCCTGCCGGTGGATTTCCTCAAGATCGACGGCCAGTTCATCAGCCACGTCGCCCACGATCCGGTCAACCGCAGCATGGTGGAGGCGATCGGCCGGGTAGGCCGCGCGCTCGGGATCGCGACCGTCGCCGAGTGCGTCGAGACGCAGGCGGTGCTGGACGAGCTCAAGCGCATCGGCGTCGATTTTGCGCAGGGGTTCCTGCTCGCACACCCGCGGCCGATCGAGCTGCTGCCGAAGTAAAGCCGCCCGCACCCCGCGGTAGCGTGCTTGGGTTCCCGCCGCCCTAGGCCCTAAAATGCGCGCCTTTAAGGCTTTCGCGGGGATTCGTGTGCGCGTCACGCTGCCGTTGTTGATGACTCTACTTCTCCTCCCCTGCGCTGACGCGCGCCGGGCAGAGCCTCCGCCACCCACGGACGAGCAGCTCGCCGTGCAGCTGCGCGATGAGGCGCTCGCGGGAGCGGACCTGGCCTGGGACTGGGTGAGCGAGCTCACGACACGTTTCGGTCCGCGCCCGGCGGGCTCGGACAACGAGCAGCGGGCGGCCGAATGGGCCGCCGCGCGTTTCAAGGCGCTCGGCTTCGCGAACGTGCACGTCGAGACCTTCCCGGTCACCGCGTGGGTGCGCGGCGCGGAGTCGGCGCAGATCGTGGCGCCGGTCCTGCAGCCACTCGCGGTAGCGGCGTTGGGCGAGTCCCCGGCGACGCCGCCCGGCGGGCTCGAAGGGGAGGTGGTGATCTTTCCCACCCTGGCCGATCTCAAGGAGGCGCCGCCGGGCTCCCTCACCGGCAAGATCGCCTTCGTGGCCGCGCGCATGGTGCGCACCCAGGATGGCGCAGGCTACGGAGTTGCGGTCGCGGCGCGCTCCAGCGGGCCCGCCGAGGCCGCGAAGCGCGGGGCAATCGCCTTCGTGCTGCGCTCCGTCGGCACCGACAACAACCGCCTCGCCCACACCGGCACGACGCTCTATGTCGACGGCCGCGTGCCGGTGCCGGCCTTCGCGCTCAGCTCTCCCGATGCCGATCAGATCGAGCGCCTGGCGGCCCTGGGCGAGAAGGTGCGCGTCCGGCTCTACTCGAGCGCCGCCATCGTGAAGGATGCCCACTCGCAGAATGTCGTCGCCGACGTTCCGGGGCGCGTGCACCCCGACGAGGTGGTGCTGCTCGGCGCGCACCTCGACAGCTGGGACCAGGGGACGGGCGCGATCGACGACGGCACGGGGACTGCGATCATCGCCGCGGCGGCGAAGCTGATCCTCGATCTGCCGAACCGCGCACCCAGGCGCACCGTGCGGGTGGTGCTCTTCGGCTCTGAGGAGGTGGCGCAGCCGGTCGCCCCGGGCGGAGCTTTCGGGGGCCATGCCTACGCCGACGGCCACAAGGCCGAGCTCGCGCACCACGTGCTCGCGGGGGAGAGCGACTTCGGCACCGACCGCGTCTACTCTCTCGCGCTGCCCGCGGCGGTCGCCAAGAGCGCCTTCGCCACCACGGTGCTGCGGGTTCTCGAGC
>DASPOP010000386.1:0-3730 GCA_035625955.1 Steroidobacteraceae bacterium
AGAGGGCAACGGCTGGGTCCTCGACGGCAGTAAGGCGATGGTGGCCGATGGCGCCGGCGCTCACTACCTGGTGATATCGGCCCGAACCGGATCCGGTATCTCAGTGTTCCTGCTCCCGGGCACGAGCCAGCGAATGACGCGGACTGCCCTCACGACTTACGACGGCGCGGCCGTCGCTGAGATCCGCCTCGATGGAGTGCGCCTGGCGGCAGATGCGCTGATCGGTGCGGAGGGCGGCGGCTTGCCGCTGATCGAAGCGGCCAGCGAGCTGGCGATCGCGGGGCTGTGCGCCGAGGCGGTAGGCGCGATGGATGCACTGCTCGCGCTGACCCTCGAGTACGTCAAGACGCGCCGGCAGTTCGGCGCGCCCATCGGCAGCTTTCAGGCGCTGCAGCACCGCCTGGCCGAGATGCTGCTGCACGCGGAGCTGGCGCGTTCGATGAGCTACCTCGCGAGCGCCAGGCTCTCTCTCAGCGATGCAGCAGAAAGGCGGCGCGCGCTCTCCGCGGCCAAGTTCCTCGTCGGCCGCTCGGCACGTCTCATCGGGCAAGAGGCGGTGCAGCTGCACGGAGGAATGGGAGTGAGCGACGAGGTGGCGACCTCCCACTACTTCAGGCGGCTCACTCTCCTCAATGCGAGCTTCGGCGACATGGATCATCACCTCGAAAGGTTCGGGTCGATGATGGCGGCTTGAGCCGCGCTCCAGGTCTCACGGGATCACATGCAGCCCCAGCCACTCGGCGATCAGCGCCGGCTTGTCGCCCCCCTCGATCTCGACCCGGACGTCGAGCACCAACAGCCATTCGCCCGCTCGGCGCTCCCGCAGGTCCTTCAGCGAGAAGCGCCCGCGGACCCTGGCACCCGCACGCACCGGGGCGAGGAAGCGCAGTTTCTCGATTCCGTAATTCACCGACATGACAGACCCCGCAAGGGGCGGCACGACCTGGCGGGCGAAGTGGCTCAGGAGCGAGAGCGCCAGGAAGCCGTGCGCCACCGTGCCGCCCAGGGCGGTCGCACCGGCCCGCACCGGATCAACATGGATGAACTGCTGATCGAAGGTCAGCTCGGCGAAGGCATCGATCATCGCCTGATCGATCTGCTGCCAGCCCGAGGCGCCGATCTCGCGGCCTATCAAGGCGCGGTAGGCGGCGAGCTCGAGCGGCGCGGGCCTGCGCCGTGGGGCTGGATGGGCCGCGTATGGATCGCTCACGGCTCCACCGGCGTGATGACCAGCTTGCCGAGAGCCTTTCGCGCCAGCAGCGCCGCCAGCGCCTCGGCACCGCGCTCGAGCGGATAGCGCTGGGCCACGTGCGGGCGCAGGCGGCCTTCGCGCAGCCACCTGAAGAGAGTCTGCAGGTCCGACGCCCACGCAGCCGGTTCGGTCTTGACGTAGCGGCCCCAGAACACGCCGATCAGCGCGCAGCCCTTCAGCAGCGTGAGGTTCGCCGGCACCCGTGGGATCTCGCCACTCGCGAAGCCGATGACGAGGTGCCGTCCTCGCCACGCGCAGTTGCGCAGCGCCGCCTCGGTGACGGGGCCGCCCACCGGATCGAACACCACGTCGACGCCCTTGCCTGAAGTCAGCGCGCCGAGCGCCGCCTTGAGTTCAGCGGCGGCGTAATCGATCACCTCGTCGGCGCCATGCTCCCGGCAGATGTTGCGCTTCTCGGGCGAGGAGGCGCCGGCGATTACGCGGGCACCGAGTGCCTTGCCGATCTCGATGGCGGCGAGACCGACGCCCCCGGCGGCGCCGAGGACCAGCAACACCTCGCCTTGCTTGAGCGCGGCGCGACCGGCGAGAGCGTAATAGGCGGTGCCGTAGGTGAGGAGGAAGGCCGCTCCGGTGGCGAAGTCCACGTCCTCGGGGAGCGGCGTCAGCGCCGCGGCAGAAGCCGCCACCTTCCCGGCGAAGGCGCCTGACTCGATCACGGCGATGACCCGATCGCCGGGCTTCACCCGTTCGACTCCCTCGCCGACGCTCTCGACCACTCCGGCGCACTCGCTCCCGGGGACGAACGGCAGTGTCGGGGTGAACTGGTACTTGTTCTGAATGATCAGCGCGTCGGGGAAATTGACCCCGGCGGCGTGCACGTGGATGACCGCCTGCCCGGGTCCGGCCACCGGATCGGGCCTGTCCTCCAGGACCAGGGTCTCAGGCGGCCCCCATGTCTTGCACACCAGTGCCTTCATCCTCTGTCACCTGACGATATGTAGCCTTGTACAACTTTGGCAGAACTTGCCGCGGGATGGGAGAATCCGGGTGTGAGCGCGCAACGTGCCATCGTGCCACTGACGGGTATCGACGGGGTATTTCTCGATCTGGAGACGCCCGCCACCCCGATGCACGTCGGCTCGGTGCATCTGTTCGAGAAGCCACAGGGCCGTCAGCGTGACTTCTACGGGGCGGTCAGGCGGCTGCTGGCCGGCGGAACGCGCGTCGCGCCGGTCCTGGGCAGACGGCTCGCCGAGGTCCCGCTCCATCTCGCCCACCCGGTGTGGGTGGAGGGAGAGGAGATCGACCTCGACTTCCACGTGCGCCGCGTGCAGGTGCCCGCGCCCGGTACCCAGGCAGCACTCGAGGACTGCGTCGCGGAGCTGCATTCGCAGCTGATGGACCGCAGCCGGCCGCTGTGGACGATCTACGTCCTCGAGGGGCTCGCGGACGGGCGGCGCGCCTACTATTTCAAGATTCACCACGCCGTCCTCGACGGGGCGGCGGGTGTCGCCCTGGCCGCAGCGCTGTTTTCGCCATCCGCGCGCCGGGCATCGCTGCGAACGTCCCCCGGGACCAGTGGCGATCGGCCGGGATGGCTCGCGGCAGCAGGAGCGGCTTTCAGCCACGATGCCGCGCAGTACGTGCGGCTGGTGCGTTACCTTCCGACCGCGGTGAGCGCGCTGGCCGGGATCGTGCGCGCCCCGGCTGCGAGCGGCGGCAGCCAGCTGCTTGGCAATCTGGCATTCGGCCCGCGGACGCCGCTCAACGTGACCGTCACGGCGGAACGCCGTTTTGCCGTCGGCTCGCTTCCGCTCGATGAGGTCAAGGAGATCGGCACACGCTTCGGCGCGACGATCAACGACGTCGTGCTCGCCGTGTGCGGCGGGACATTGAGACGCTATCTCGCGCGGCACGGCGGCCTGCCACAGGCACCGCTGATCGCCACCATGCCGATCTCGCTGCGCGAGCGCGGCGACACGCACTTCGGCACCGCCGCGACGCTGAGCCTCGTCAACCTGGCGACGCACATCGCCGACCCGATACGGCGGCTGCGGGCCGTGACTGCCGCCGCGGGTGCCACCAAGTCGCTGGCGCGCAGCGCGCGATCGCTGCTGCCGACCGACTTCCCCTCGATCGGCGTGCCGTGGATCGTCGGCAGCATGGCCGCGTTGTACGGCCGCAGCCACATCGCTGACGTGATTCCGCCGATTGCGAACGTCGTGATCTCCAACGTGCCCGGCCCGCAGCTGCCGCTCTACACCGCGGGTGCACGCATGGAAGCCTACTGGCCGGTGTCGATCGTCGAACACGGGCTGGGCCTCAACATCACAGTCCTGAGCTACACGGGAACGTTGGCATTCGGCTTCACGGCGGCCCGCGCCGCCGTCGCGGATGCGCGCGAGCTCGCCTCGGACCTCGCAGTGGCGCACGCCGAGCTCAAGCACCGCGCCTCACGGCGGCGACGCCGCCCCGCGGGTACCAGTCACCGCCGGCCGCGAGCCGCATGAAGGAAGG
>DASPOP010000387.1:0-2497 GCA_035625955.1 Steroidobacteraceae bacterium
CTTCGCCGAGACAGAACACGGTGCCGTCGTCGATCAGATGCCCCGCATCGTTGCACCAGATGCAGTAGGCGACCTTCCCCGGGCGGAGCCTGGCGATGTCGCGCGTCACCAGGCGGTTGAGGAAGCGCAGGGAGCCGGTACCCGCGATCCGGTACTTCACCATCGGCGTCAGATCGTAGACCGAGGCGGCGTTGCGGATCGCGAAGTATTCCTGCTCGACGGTCGTGAACACGTCGACCGTGGTGTACCCGGCCCACGGGATGAAGCTGTCGACCTGGCTCAGAGCGCGCGAGCGCTCGTGGAACGGGGTCGGCAGCAGCGGCCGGCGGTAGTGGGGCTCGCTCTCGGTGAGCATGTCAGGCTGCCTCTCTCACGACCTCGCGCGCGGCGTTGCGGCCGGCGATCCCCATGACGCCCCCGCCGGGATGGCAGCCCGCGCCGCAAAGGTAGAGGCCGCCGACCGGCGCACGGTATTGGGCGACGCCGGGGACCGGCCGCAGCATGAAGAACTGGTCGAGCGCCAGCTCGGCGTGATGCCAATGGCCGCCCGTGATGCGGAACTCCCGCTCGATGTCCGCCGGCGTGAGGAGCTCCGCGTGCACGACCTGCGCACGCAGGCCGGGAGCCAGCGCGCCGAGCGTATCGATGAGCAGGTCGGTGAATCGTGCCCTTGCGGCGGTCCAGCCCGCCGCGAGTGTGTAGGGCGCGTACTGCGCCACCACCGACAGCACATGCTTGCCCGCCGGCGCGAGGGCCGCGTCCGCCATGGTCGGGACCGTGACTTCGAGCATCGGCGCCGGGGAGAACTCGCCGTACTTGGCGTGGTTGTAGGCGCGCTCGATGTGCTCCGGCGACGGGGCCCACAGCAGCCGCCCGCGCAGCCCCGCCGCTGCGAGCCCCGCGAATTGCGGCGGCCCGTCGAGTGCGAGGTGCAGCTTGGCGGCGAGACCGCGCGAGCGCAGGTGCGCGATGCGGCGCACGAAGCCGGCATCGAGATGCTCGCTCCCCAGCAGTCTGAGGAAAGTCGTCTTGGGATCGGTGCTCGCGACCACCGCTCTCGCGCTGATCTCCTCACCCGTCTCCAACACGACCCCCGCCGCCCGGTCGTCGCGCACCAGGATGCGCCCAACGGCTGCCCCGGTGCGGATCTCGGCGCCCGCGGCCGTAGCCGCGCCTGCCAAAGCCTCCGACAGCGCACCCAGGCCGCCCGCCGGCTGCGCGAGCCCGCCGCCCTCGCCCGCCGCGGCCGCGAGCCGATAGAGCAGCGTGAAGACCGTACCCGGCGAGCGGGGGCCGTAGTTGGTGCCGAGCACCGCATCGAAGGCGAGCGCGCCCTTCAGCAGCGGCGACTCGAAGTGCTCATCGAGCAGGTCCTGCACGCACATCGCGCCGATACGCAGCAGCTCGCGCAGGTCGCGCTTGCCGAGGGCGCGCAGCCGCCATCCGAGCTGAAGAAGCGCGGCGCGATCCTTCCACGCGGAAGTGCCGAGCCGCGGCGGCGTGGCAGTGAGCACCGGCCGCAGGGCGGCGGCGAGCCGCGCCAGCCGGGCGCTGTAGGCGGGCCAGGCGGCGGCGTCCGCCGCCGAATGCGCCGCCAGCGCCCCGCCGTCCCCCATGGGCAGATGCGCATCGTCGGCCGAGAGCGCGATCGTCGGCATGCGCTCGGCGGCGAGCCTGAGTCCGTGAGCGGCCAGGTTCAGCTCCGCCATCAGGGCGCCCGGCATGAGATGCAGCAGGTGTGCGCAGGCCGAGACCCGGTATCCCGGCGCGAACTCGCGCGTCACCGCCGCGCCTCCGAGCCGCTCGGCGGCCTCGAGCACCAGCACCGAGCGCCCGGCACGCGCAAGGTAGGCTGCGCAGGTCAGTCCGTTGTGGCCGCCGCCGATGACTATGGAGTCGTAGCGTGCCGGCCCCGCTCCGCTCATGAGAGTCTCCCGAGATCGCGCAGGATCTCGCCCGCCGCGTTGGCGCCCGGCGCTCCCATGACGCCGCCGCCGGGGTGAGTGCTGGCGCCGCACATGTAGAGCCCGCCGAGCGGCGCGCGGTACTGGGCGTAGCCCGGGATCGGACGGTTGAACAGCAGCTGATCGAAGGTGAGCTCACCCTGGAAGATGTTGCCCTCGGTGAGTCCCACCTCGTTCTCGATGTCCTGCGGGGTGCGGATCTCGGCGTGCAGGATGAGGTCGCGGAAATTCGGGCTGTGGCGCGCGATCGCCTCGATCACCGTGTCGCCGAAGGCCGCGCGCTTTTGCGCGGTCCACTCGCCGTCGGCGAGCCGGTATGGGCAGTACTGGACGAACACCGACATGTAGTGCTTGCCGTCGGGCGCCATCGTCGGATCGATCTGCGAGGGGATCAGCATGTCGATGTAGGGGGCGCGCGACCAGCGTCCCTGCTTCCAGTCGTCGTAAGCCCGCTCCATCATCTCGACGGTATCGGTCACGTGCATGTCGCCGCGCAGGCTCGGTGAATCCGCGGGCAGCGCCGGGAAGCTCGG
>DASPOP010000388.1:0-13017 GCA_035625955.1 Steroidobacteraceae bacterium
CCTCGAGAAACCGAGCCACAAACCGCAGGCGTTCGTCCATCTTGTAACACTCCCGCCACGGCATCTGCGTCTCCCGCAAATGCCGGAAAGTGTTACCTATGTGCCCGGAATGATCTGTAACCTATGAGCCCGAAAGCTCAACACCTGGCGCGGCGGCGCACCCAGCTCGTGAGCCAGCACCGCGCGCAGCTGCTCGAGGTCGTGGACGCGCTGCGCCGCCTTGCGCAGCGCCCGCACGTCAATCGCGGCAGCCCCATGCAAGGCACGGTACTCGAGCCGCGCCGCTTCGAGCGCCTCGAGGGTGCCGCGCCAGCGGGCGGCGAGGGTCTGCCGCGCGGCCTGGCTCAAGGCCGCCCGCCAGCGCCCGGCAGTAGTCAGCTGTGGCATCGAGGCACTTCCCTGGTACGCCGGTGCGCATTCTGCCCGGCCGGTGTGACAACACCGGGTCAGGCCGCTGCAAGCCGCTGATCTGCCGGGGCAACTGACTCATCGACAGTTTAAGCCTTGACAATATCAGCCTAGGCAAGTAATGTCTGGCGCCATGAGTCCCCAGATGGGTACTCGGATCCCCCTAACGACAGATTTCAGGAGTGACGGCCTTGGGCGACATTTACGACAGCACCAGCTACCAACCGCGGAAGTCGATCGGTTCACTGCTGACTCGCGTGCGCGTGGAGATGCTCGCGGCGCTCGATGAGGAGCTGGCGGCCGATCGGCGTCTGGCGTCGTTCGAGCTGAGCGCGGCGCAGTTCATCGTGATTGCGTCGCTCGCGGCCGGCGAGGAGCGTAAGTCCGCGTCCGACCTGTGCAAGGGCATCTCCTACGACGCGGGTGCCATGACCCGCATGCTCGATCGCCTGGAGGCCAAGGGTTTGATCCGCCGCAACCGCAGTGCCGACGATCGCCGGCTCGTGTACCTCGAGCTCACCGACGAGGGGTGCGCGCTTTATCCGCGCATGCGGGAGCTGTCGCTCGGCGTCGCGAATCGATTCCTGCGCGGCTTTACCAAGGCGGAAGCGCGGCAGCTCGAAAGTCTGCTGACGCGCATGCTGGAGAACGCGCAGGAGCCCGCGGCCCGCGCCAGCGCCTGAACGACCAATCAAGGAATGTCATGAGTAACGGAACCCCCAAAGCCCCTGCCATCTCCCGCCGCTGGCGACTGCTCGCCGGAGTAGGCGGCGGAGTGCTCGCGGCCGCGCTCGCTTACGGCCTGTATTGGGCGCAGGTGCTGCGCTATCACCAGACGACGGACGATGCGTACGTCAGCGGCAACGTCGTGCAGATCACGCCGCAGATTTCCGGGACCGTCGTCGCGATCGGCGCCGACGACACACAGTTCGTGAAGGCCGGGCAGCCGCTGGTGCGGCTCGACCGCGCCGACGCCAGGGTGGCGCTCGACCAGGCCGAGGCACAGCTCGCGCGCACCGTGCGTGACGTGCGCAATCAGTTCGCCACCAGCGCACAGCTCGCAGCCGCCGTCGAGGCGAAGCAGACCGAGCTCACCCGGGCGCAGAACGATCTCGAGCGGCGCGCGCGTCTCGGTGCCTCGGGCGCGGTCTCGGGCGAAGAGCTGCAGCATGCACGTGATGCGGTCAAAGGCGCGCAGGCGGACCTGAACGCGGCCCGCCAGCAGCTCGCGGCCAACCGTGCGCGCGTCGACGGCACGACTCTCAAGGACCACCCGGAGGTGCGTGACGCGGCTGCAGCCGTGCGCAATGCCTACCTCACCTGGGCCCGCACCGACCTGCCGGCGCCGGTCTCCGGCTTCGTCGCCCGCCGCAACGTACAGCTCGGTCAGCGGGTGGCGCCGGGCACGCCGCTCATGGCGGTGGTGCCGCTCGATCAGGTGTGGGTCGATGCGAATTTCAAGGAGCCGCAGCTCTCGCGCATGCGCGTCGGGCAGCCGGTCACATTGAGCGCCGATCTCTACGGCGGACGCGTGCTGTTCCACGGCAAGGTGGCGGGTTTCGGCGCGGGCACGGGATCCGCGTTCTCGCTCCTCCCGGCGCAGAATGCCACCGGCAACTGGATCAAGATCGTGCAGCGCGTACCGGTCCGCGTCGCTCTCGATCCGCGTGAGATCGCCGAGCACCCGCTGCAGATCGGGCTCTCCATGCGTGCCGACGTCGACGTGCGCGATGGCAGCGGTGCACGCCTGCCGCAACTCGCGAGCGCCGCCACCCCCTGGTCGACGGACGTGTTCGGCTCGAGCGATGCGCAGGCCGACGCCCGCGTGGCCGCGATCATCAGCGCCAATGAACCGGCCGCGGCGCGCGCGGCAAGCCCGGCGGCGGGCAGCGCCCGCGCCGCCGGACTCCTGGCAGACGCGCACACGGCCCCCACGGGCGGTGCCGCGCACGGTAAGGCTCCCTGAGGATGTCCGGCGAAAACGCCGACGAGCCCGCGGCTGCCCCGTCTTCAGGGGTGCCCGGCGAGCTGCCGCCGCTGACGGGCTCGAAGCTCGCGATCGGCACGATCGCGCTCTCGCTTGCGACCTTCATGAACGTGCTCGACACGTCGATCGCGAACGTGTCGCTGCAGGCGATTTCGGGCGACCTCGGCGTCTCGCCCGAGCAGGGCACCTGGGTGATCACCTCCTTCGGCGTCGCGAATGCGATCTCGCTCCCCCTGACCGGGTGGCTCACGCGGCGCTTCGGGCAGGTGAAGCTCTTCATGGCTTCGACGCTGCTCTTCATCCTCGCCTCGTTCCTTTGCGGACTGGCGCCGAGCCTCTCGCTCCTGATCCTCTTCCGCGTGATCCAGGGCGCCGTCGCGGGCCCCATGATTCCGCTCTCGCAGTCGATCCTGCTCGCGAGCTATCCAAAAGCCCGCGCCGGCACGGCGCTCGCCATGTGGGCGATGACGACGCTCGTGGCGCCGGTCGTGGGGCCGCTGCTCGGCGGCTGGATCACCGACAACATCTCCTGGCCGTGGATCTTCTACATCAACGTGCCGGTCGGCATCGCCGCGGCGGTTTTCACCTGGGCGATCTATCACCGGCGCGAAACGCCCACCGCGCGGGTGCCGGTCGACACGGTCGGGCTCGGGCTCCTCGTGATCTGGGTGGGCGCACTGCAGGTGCTCCTCGATAAGGGCAAGGATCTCGACTGGTTCAACTCCGCGCAGATCGTGGCGCTCGCGTGCGTCTCGGCGGTGGCTTTCGTGATCTTCCTCGTCTGGGAGCTCACCGAGGAGCACCCGATCGTCGATCTCTCGCTCTTCCGGCGGCGCAACTTCTGGGTGGCCACGGTGGCGCTGCTCATGGGCTTCGGACTCTACTTCGGCAACGTGGTGCTGCTGCCGCTGTGGCTGCAGCAGTACATGGGCTATACCGCCACGCTCGCGGGACTGGTGCTCGCGCCCGTGGGACTCCTCGCCCTGGTGCTCACGCCCTACATCGGGCGGATCGTGCACCGCGTCGATCCGCGGATCCTGGTGACCATCTCGTTCGCGATCTTCGCGCTGGTCTTCTTCATGCGCGCGGGCTTCAACACCGACGCGAACCTGTGGACGCTCCTCGTGCCGACGCTGATCCAGGGCGCCGGCGCCGCCACTTTCTTTATCCCGCTCCTTACGCTGACGCTCTCGGGGCTGCCGCCCGAGCGGATACCGGCGGCCTCGGGACTCTCGAACTTCGCCCGTATCACGGCCGGCTCCTTCGGCACCTCGATCACGACGACGCTCTGGGACCACCGCGCGACGCTCCATCACGCGCAGCTGGTCGAGCACCTGACGCCGGGGAGCCCGGCGGCCGCCCAGGCGTTCGCGACGCTCCAGGCCCAGGGCCTGGGGACCGAGCAGAGCTACGCGCTGCTCAACCGCGTGGTCGACGGCCAGGCGTTCATGCTCTCCGCCGACGACATCTTCTACGTCTCGGGGATCATCTTCATCGTGATGATCGCCCTCGTGTGGCTCGCGCGCCCGCAGCTCGGCGGCGGCGCGGGTGCCGCCGCCTCCGGCGCACACTAGTCCAACGCTCGCATCGGACATCCTGTCACGATGCTCGCAGCGGCGCGCCAAAAGCGCGGTTTCGGCGCGCCGCTCGCCGCCTTCGGCGGCGGGCACATCCATGTGCCTGGGCTGGGGTCTTGTAGCTGGGCAATTGCTGAAGCGCGCTAACGAGCTCTGCGCAGAACCCTGGCGGGCACGAGCCAGGCGAGGTGCGCGCCGCGAGCGCGCGCGGCGCCCTGGAAGGTGAGCAGCGCCGCGCCCATCTTCTTGAAGCTGAAGCCCTGCGCTCCGGCAGATCCCGGCAGCGACATCGCAACGAGCCGCCCGAGCCCGGGCTCATGTCCGACGACGGCGATGCGCGTATCGGGCATGCGCTTGAGGACAGCGAGCAGCGCCTCGGGCGATCCTCCCGGAGCGAGCTCGGCGCAGTCGGTCGCTTTGGGCCAGCCGGCTGCTTCGGTGAGGATCGCCGCCGTCTGGCGGGTCCGCAGCAGGGGGCTCACCAGCACGCGTGCCGGCGGCCCGACCAGCTGTTTCATGCCGGCGGCGGCCTTGCGGGCGCGCGCGATGCCCTGAGGAGAGAGCGGACGCTCGTCATCGTCCGGCCAGCGCCTGGCATCGGCCTCGAAGGCGATGGCATGGCGGACGATCAGCAGCTCCATGCGCTGCGCGGATCAGTGGCTCAGGCGAGCAGCTTCTGCGGCGGGTGATGCGTTGCCGAGGGCCGTGACGGACCCTGGCACGGGATCGGGTGAGGCAGGCGCACGGTGCTCGAACTCTCCGAGCCGGGCGCGCAGCGCCTTCCAGCGGCGGCCGCGCACCTTGCGCCAGGACTTGGTCACCGCCGCGTGTGCCCCGCTGGTGACGCGCGTGTGATGCTCCGCGAGCCGCCCCATGTGAAAGAGCGTCGCAGGCGGCAGGGCGCAGGACGGATCGGCGGCCAGCGCTGCGAGATGAGTACGAGCCATGTGGGCGTCCTGATTCGCTCCGAGCCTGTCCTGCATCCGGCGCAGGGCCCTCAGCATCTCATCGGCGGGTTTCCCGTAAAGGGCCAGGCCGGACTCGAGCGCATAGCGCAGCTGCTTCGCGCGACGCCGTACTTTGTGAAAGTCGTCCATCGAGGAATCGGCGCGCAGCCGCCGAACCGCCTTGCGCAAGCGGCGGAAGCGCCGGCGCACCCGTGGCGGCATGACCGCCGCGACGCTCGCCGCTCCCGCGTCGTTCGCCGCCGGCTGAGCTTCGGTCGCGGCGGTGAGCGTCTGGATCCAGCGCCGCGTGGGCTCGGAGTCGAGCGCGCGCAGCATCCGCGCGCGCGCCCGCGCGCGCTCGATCGTGAGGCGCTCCCTCAAAGGCTCGAGTGCCTGCCGCTCCTCCTCCGGGAGCTCCTCACAGTAGGCGTTGAGACCGGCGAGCTGCACGTCGAGATCGCGGCTCGCGCCGAGTGAGCGCAACAGGGACTTCGCCGTCTTGCGCGCCTTGACCACGGCCGGTGGCAGGTGCTGCTTGAAGAGGCTCAGGGTGGCATCGATACGCCGTGCCGTGACCCGCAGCTGGTGAAGCTCCTCGGGGTCGGCACCTAAGCGCGCGCCGGGCTCATGCGCCAGCCACGCATCGAGCAGCCGATGCACCTCGGCGAGCGCAGCCTCGCCGGCTGCGACCGAGCCGTTTTCTCTGGCCGGCGGGGGAGGCGCGTCAGCCTCCGCCGCAGGCTTCGGTTCGTCCGTGCCGCGTTCGGCGGCAGGCTCACGCGCGCTGGAGACGACCTTGCTCAAGAACCGGGGCACCTCATCGGGATCCGAGCAGTGTAACAAAGCCCGCGCCGCAGCAGGCCAGGGAAAATTGACGCTCCGGAAGCCACTTACGTATGATTCGCGCCCCCCGTGCGGCGGGGCCGGCTAGGGGCGCTTTGCTGTCGTGCCCGTAGCTCAGGCGGATAGAGCATCGGCCTTCTAAGCCGAGGGTCGCAGGTTCGAGTCCTGCCGGGCACGCCAACCGGCGCTTAGGTTAGGGCGGTGGACGTAGCTCAGTTGGTAGAGCCCCGGGTTGTGATCCCGGTTGTCGTGGGTTCGAGTCCCATCGTCCACCCCAATTTTTGAATTGATGAGGGCCGTTAGCTCAGCTGGTAGAGCAGGAGACTCTTAATCTCTTGGTCGTAGGTTCGATCCCTACACGGCCCACCACTTCCTTCCCGCACGCTCCAGGCCGGGGTTACGTTGAATCGGTCTCGACCGCGGACCGGGCGCCCAGGCGGCATCGGCTATAATCCCCGGAGCCCCGACGCGCGGCCAAAGGTATTGATTTGCATCCAGGTTCGTCCTGAGATGCAGCGGCCTAAGGCGAAAGTGGCGGAACTGGTAGACGCGCTGGATTTAGGATCCAGTGGGGAAACCCGTGAGAGTTCGAGTCTCTCCTTTCGCACCAGTCTCCTCCGTACCGTAGGTGATGCAGCCGGCGCCGGGTTTCACACGCCCGCACGGGCTTTGAGGACTGATGATGCAAGTTTCGGTTTCTGATACGGGCGGTCTCGGCAAGCGCCTCGAGGTGGCGGTACCTGCCACCGAGGTTGCCAGCGAGATCGCCCAGCGCTTGAAGCGCCTATCGCGCACCGCGCGGCTGAAGGGCTTCCGCCCGGGCAAGGCGCCGCTCGCGGTGATCACCAAGCAGTTCGGCGACCAGGTGCGCGCCGAAGTCGTGAACGACCTGATGCGCAGCTCCTTCGCCCAGGCGGTGAATGAGCAGAACCTGAAGCCCGCCGGCGGCCCGCGCATCGAGCCGATCGAGGTGGGGCCGGGGACGGATCTCAAGTACGCCGCCACGTTCGAGGTTCTGCCCGAGATCACGGTACATGCGCCCGACAACATCGCCGTCGAGCGTCCCAAGGTGGAGGTTACCGAGGCGGACATCGACGCCATGATCGAGAACATGCGGGCGCAGCGCCCGGCGTTCACCGAAGTGCCGCGCCCTGCGCGCGATGCCGACCGCGTCGTGATCGACTACCAGGCGCGGCTCGACGGCGAGGCGTTTGAGGGGAGCGATGCCACGGACATCAGCGTCCTTCTCGGCTCTCGCCAGTCCATGCCGGAGCTCGAGGAGGGCTTGAAGGGGGCGAGCGCCGGCGAGCAGCGCACCATCACGGCGGCGTTTCCCGCGACCCACCCGCACAAGACGCTGGCAGGGAGGAGCGCCCAGCTCCATCTCACCATTAAGAGAGTCGAGGAGCAGTCCCTTCCGGCGGTCGACGAGGCATTTTTCCGTGAGTACGGTGTCGAACAGGGCGGGCTCGCGGAGATGCGCGCTGAAGTTCGCAAGAGCATGGAGAAAGAGCTTAGCGACGTGATCCGTAACCGTCTGCGTACCCAGGTGCTGGAGGCCCTCTACCGGGACAACCCGATCGAGCTGCCACGGGCCATGGTCGAGGAGCAGGTGCAGGCGCTGCAGATCGATGCGGCGCGGCGTCTGGGTGTGCGCGAGGCGAGCCAGATTCCGCCGCGCGACCCCTTCGTGGAGCCGGCGCGCAGGCGTGTGGCGCTCGGGCTCCTGTTGAGCCACATCGTCCAGGCGCAGGGCTTGAAACTCGACCGGCCGCGCCTCAATGAGCGACTGGATGATCTCGTCGCGAACTATCCGAATCCCGATGAGGCGCGACGCGCCTATCAGCAGAACCCCGAAGCGATGCGCCAGCTTGAATCCGCGGTCCTCGAGGACCAGGTGGTCGACTGGGCGCTCAGCTCGGCTCGCATCACCGAGCGGCCAATGAGTTTCAAGGAGCTGACGGGATTTGGTCCCGGAGCGCAGGGTCAGCAGCAGCCTGCACAGCAGAGCGAAGTGAGCGGCATATGAACGAACGCGGCCTTAACTTAGTCCCCATCGTCGTCGAGCAGACCGCACGCGGCGAGCGTGCCTACGACATCTACTCACGCCTGCTCAAGGAGCGGGTGGTGTTCGTGGTCGGCCCGGTCGACGACTACATGGCGAACATCGTCGTCGCGCAGATGCTCTTTCTCGAGTCCGAGAACCCGGAGAAGGACATCGCGCTCTACATAAACTCCCCCGGGGGCGTGGTGAGCTCGGGGCTCGCGATTTACGACACCATGCAGTTCATCAAGCCGGACGTGAGCACCATCTGCATCGGCCAGGCCGCGAGCATGGGCGCGGTGATCCTGGCCGGCGGCACGCGCGGCAAGCGCTACTGCCTGCCGCACGCGCGCGTCATGATTCACCAACCGGCGGGGGGATTTCAGGGCCCGGCCGCCGACATGGAGATTCAGACCAAGGAAATGCTCGAGACGCGGGATCGCCTCAACAAGATCCTCGCCAAGCACACCGGCCAGACCGTCGAGCGCATCAAGCAGGATACCGACCGGGATCGCTTCATGGACTGGCAGGAAGCGGCTAAGTACGGCCTCATCGACAAGGTTCTGGAGAAGCGCGGCGAGGCCGGCGGGCCCGCCGGGGCGGGGAACACGGGCAAGGCGGGATGAGGCGCGGCGGCAAGACCTTGCCGCCGCGGGCCGGTTTGTGAGGTACTGTGAAACCGGTCATACAAATCCCGCCCGAACAGGCAGTTAGCCGTGCGCCGCTGCTTTGCGTCGGGTCCCGGCACCTGCTATAAGAATTTTGCAATGAACCCACCGACGCCAGGGTTGGGCGAGGGATGAGAGGTTTATGAGGGCCGCAGATGAGTGAAGACTCCCGCAACCGTCACGACGACGGGAAGCTCCTGTACTGCTCCTTCTGCGGCAAGAGTCAGCACGAGGTCCGCAAGCTGATCGCCGGCCCCTCCGTGTTCGTCTGTGACGAGTGCGTGGAGCTGTGCAACGACATCATTCGCGAGGAGCTCGAGGATCGCGCCGAGCGTGCCCGCGACAAGCTCCCGAAGCCCCACGAAATCAAGAAGGTACTCGACGAGTACGTGATCGGCCAGGAGCGCGCCAAGAAGGTGCTCTCGGTCGCAGTCTATAACCACTACAAGCGGTTGCAGACCCGCTCGGGCACCGCCCGGACCAAGGAAGAGGTCGAGATCGCCAAGAGCAACATCCTCCTCATCGGGCCGACGGGCTGTGGCAAGACGCTGCTCGCCGAGACCCTTGCCCGCCTCCTCAACGTGCCGTTCACGATTGCGGATGCCACGACGCTTACCGAGGCGGGCTACGTCGGCGAGGACGTCGAGAACATCATCCAGAAGCTCCTGCAGAAGTGCGATTACGACGTCGAGAAGGCGCAGACCGGCATCGTCTACATCGACGAGATCGACAAGATCTCGCGCAAATCCGATAACCCCTCGATCACCCGCGACGTTTCCGGCGAGGGCGTGCAGCAGGCGCTTTTGAAGCTCATCGAGGGGACCATTGCCTCGGTGCCGCCCCAGGGCGGGCGCAAGCACCCGCAGCAGGAATTCCTGCAGGTCGACACCAGCAACATCCTCTTCATCTGCGGCGGCGCGTTCGCGGGACTGGAAAAGATCATCCTGAACCGCACCCAGCGCAGCGGTATCGGCTTCACCTCCGAGGTACGCGACATCAACAACCGCCCGCACGGCAGCGACCTCTTCCACGACGTCGAGCCCGAGGACCTGATCAAGTACGGGCTGATCCCCGAGTTCGTCGGCCGTCTGCCGGTCGTCGCGACGCTCGATGAGCTCGACGAGGGCGCGCTCATCTCCATCCTCACCGAGCCCAAGAACGCCCTCACCAAGCAGTACCGGCGGCTCTTCGAGATGGAGGGGGCGGAGCTCGAGTTCCGCGACGAGGCGCTCAAGGCCGTGGCGCATCGCGCCATGCAGAGAAAGACCGGGGCCCGGGGTCTGCGCACCATTTTGGAGACGGTGCTGCTTGACACCATGTATGAGCTCCCCTCGATGCGCAATGTGTCGCGGATCGTGATCGACGAGACGGTGATCGAAGGGCAGACCAAGCCCTATATCGTCTACGGCTCCGACGAGGCGCGCCTCGCGAGCGTAGATGAGCCGCGCCGCGCCTCGGGCTCGAACCACTGATCGGCGCCTGCGTCCCCCGAGCCGGGGCTCAAGTCCGGCTCGTGAGCTGCGTCACCCTTGAAACGCGCAGCGCAACCCTCATTTCCCGCTAAACTACCGGCATAAGGAGCCGATAGCAGTGTGCGATGAGCGCTGCGGTCGGCGCAGCCATCCGCCATCGAGGGCTTGAGCGTGTCCGAACCGACTACTACTGCTCCCACGACTCCAAACGCCACCGGCATCGAGAACGTACCGGTGCTGCCACTGCGGGACGTCGTCGTCTACCCGCACATGGTGATCCCGCTGTTCGTCGGGCGGGAGAAGTCCATCCAGGCGCTCGATGTCGCCATGCGGACCGACAAGCGCATCATGCTGGTCGCGCAGAAGCAGGCCGATATCGACGACCCGAAAGCGGACGATCTTTACCGCATCGCGACCGTCGCAACGATTCTCCAGCTGCTGAAGCTCCCCGACGGCACCGTGAAGGTACTGGTCGAGGGGGTCGATCGCGCGCGCATCGAGAAGCTGCACGCCGGGGACTACTACTCCTCGGATGCGACGCTGCTGCCCGATGACGAAGCGTACGACGAGAAAGAGATGGACGTGCTGGCGCGCTCGGTCATCTCGCAGTTCGAGCAGTACGTGAAGCTCAACAAGAAGGTCCCGCCCGAGGTGCTCACCGCGCTCGCCGGCATCGAGCAGGCCGGACGCCTCGCCGACACGGTCGCGGCGCACATGTCCTTGAAGCTGGCCGAGAAGCAGAAGGTTCTCGAGATCCTCGACGTCCGCAAGCGCCTCGAGCACATCCTGGTCGCGATCGAGAGCGAGATGGACGTGCTGCAGATCGAGAAGCGCATCCGCGGCCGCGTCAAGGCGCAGATGGAGAAGAGCCAGCGCGAGTACTACCTCAACGAGCAGATGAAGGCCATCCAGAAAGAGCTCGGAGAGATGGACGAGGGCGGCAACGAGATCACCGAGCTCGAGCAGAAGATCGCCAAGGCCGGCATGCCGAAAGAGGCGCGCGACAAGGCCGCGGGCGAGCTCAACAAGCTGAAGATGATGTCGCCCATGTCGGCCGAAGCCACCGTGGTGCGCAACTACATCGACTGGCTGGTCAAGGTGCCGTGGAAGAAGCGTACGCGCATCATCAAGGACATCGCCCGCGCCCAGAAGGTGCTGGACGAGGACCACTACGGGCTCGAGAAGGTGAAGGAGCGCATCGTCGAGTATCTCGCCGTGCAGCAGCGCGTCGAGAAGCTCAAGGGGCCGATCCTGTGCCTGGTGGGAGCGCCCGGGGTCGGCAAGACCTCGCTCGGACAGAGCATCGCGCGCTCCACCAACCGCAAGTTCGTGCGCATGTCGCTCGGCGGCGTGCGCGATGAGGCCGAGATCCGCGGCCACCGCCGCACCTACATCGGCTCGATGCCGGGCAAGATCGTGCAGAACATGGCCAAGGCGGGCGTGCACAATCCGCTGTTCCTCCTCGACGAAGTCGACAAGATGTCGATGGACTTCCGCGGCGACCCGTCGTCGGCGCTCCTCGAGGTGCTCGACCCCGAGCAGAACTCGACCTTCAACGATCATTACCTCGAGGTCGATCTGGACCTCTCGGATGTGATGTTCGTCTGCACCGCGAACACGCTCAACATTCCGGCGCCGCTGCTGGATCGCATGGAAGTCATCCGTCTGGCCGGCTACACCGAAGACGAGAAGATGAACATCGCGCGGCGCTACCTGGTGCCGAAGCAGATGAAGAGCAACGGCTTGAAGCCCGATGAGCTCAAGGTCTCAGACGGCGCGCTGCTCGACATCGTGCGCTTCTATACGCGCGAGGCGGGCGTGCGTAATCTCGAGCGCGAGATCGCCAAGATCGGCCGCAAGGCCGTCAAGCAGATGCTGCTGCACAAGCGGAACCAGAAGTCGGTGGCGGTCACACCGCGCAACCTCGACAAGTTCCTCGGCGTGCGCCGCTTCCGCTACGGCAAGGCCGAGGACCTGGACCGCGTCGGCCAGGTCACGGGCCTCGCCTGGACCGAGGTCGGGGGCGAGCTCCTCACGATCGAGGCGGCGGTGGTCCCCGGCAAAGGCAAGCTCCAGCACACGGGGCAGCTCGGCGAAGTGATGCAGGAGTCGATCCAGGCTGCGATGACCGTGGTCCGCAGCCGCGCCCAGGTCCTGGGGCTCGAGGGCGAGTTCTACCAGAAGCACGACGTGCACCTGCATATCCCGGAGGGGGCTACCCCTAAGGACGGCCCGAGCGCCGGCATCGGCATGTGCACGGCATTGGTCTCGGCACTCACGAAGATCCCGGTGCGCTCCGACGTCGCCATGACCGGCGAGATCACGCTGCGTGGCGAGGTGCTGCCGATCGGCGGACTGAAGGAGAAGCTCCTGGCCGCGCACCGCGGCGGGATCAAGACCGTGCTCATCCCCGATGAGAACGAGAAGGATCTGGTCGAGATTCCCGACAACATCAAGGGCAACCTCGACATCAGGCCGGTGAAGTGGATCGACGAGGTGCTGGCGGTGGCGCTCACCAAGCAGCCCCTGCCGCAGCAGGCCGCGGATGCTCCCGCGCCAGCCGAAGCAGCCGGCGAGGACAAGCGCGGGCGGCGTAACGGCCGGCGCGTCAAGCCGGTAGTGCCGCCGGCTCACTGACGACGGCGCAGGTGCAGCGGCCGGCGGCTCGCGGAGTAATGTCTGCCAAAATTGCCGGCGAGGGCTGGCAGCGGGCGTAGCCGGCAAAGACCGCGCTCTTTGCCGGCGGCAACGAAGCTGATGTCCGCCGAAATCGCCTCCGGCGATTTCGGCCAGATTAAGGAGGGTGCTTAGCTCAGCTGGTAGAGCGTCGCCCTTACAAGGCGAATGTCGGCGGTTCGAGCCCGTCAGCACCCACCATTCGATACTCGCAGATTTCGACTCGCGGACTTAGCCGAAGACGCCGTACTCGACCTGGAGAATTCTCCCGGTGCCGACCTCTACGAGGATCGCGTCGGTGTCGTCACGCACCCACTCGAAGCCCAGCGGCGGTACCTCGAGACCGAAGAGCCAGTAATCGGCCAGGATGTAGGGCGCCGCCCAATAGAACCGCG
>DASPOP010000389.1:0-8732 GCA_035625955.1 Steroidobacteraceae bacterium
GCGTATCGTTCTCGCCCGAGCGGCCGCTCTCCTCGGCGAGGAATGCGTGCTGAGGGTAGTGGCGGCGGATGGTGCCGATGATCTCGCGCTCGGCGGCGTAGTCGACCTCGCTGACGAAGTCGTTACGCCCCTTGGAGGAGATGGTGAGCGATTCGAGGCGATTCAGGCTCCGGACGATCACCTCGCCTGCGCGGCGCGCGGCGCGCACGGCAATATTGAGAAGCGGCTGCACGGTCTTTAAGCTCGCACGTGGAGGTGGGTTGCAGTCACAGGGCGCTCTTCACAGCGCAGCCGGCAAAAACCGCGCTTTTTGCCGGCGGCAATCGAAGTAATGTCCGCCGGAATCGCTTCCTGCGATTCCGGCCAATGAACTATCGTAACAGATGGACTCCCCCGACATTCGCATCGTCCTGGTCGCGCCCTCACATCCGGGCAACATCGGCGCCGCGGCACGTGCCATGAAGAACATGGCGCTCAGCTCGCTCTGGCTGGTGCGGCCGAAGGAGTTTCCGCACCCGGAAGCGACCGCGCGCGCCTCGGGCGCCGGCGACGTGCTCACCCGCGCGCGCGTGGTCGACTCGCTCGGCGCGGCGCTCGAGGGCTGCGGCTTCATCGCCGCGACGACCTCGCGCGAGCGCGACCAGTATTTCCGCGTGGCTGACCTGCGCGCTGCCGCCCCGCGTATCCTCGCCGAGGCGCAGCGCTCGCCCTCGGCGGTGGTGTTCGGAGCCGAGCGTAGCGGGCTCAGCAACGAGGAGCTCGAGACGGCGCACCTGCTGCTGCGCATCCCGGCGAGCGATGCCTACCCCTCGCTCAATCTCGCGATGGCAGTGCAGCTCGTGGCCTACGAGCTCTACCGCGCGCGCGGGGCTGCCGCTCCGGTGAGCGAGCCGGCGGTGCCGCTCGCCACCGCCGCCGAGATGCAGCAGCTGTACGCGCATTTCGCCGAGGTGCTGGATGAGATCGATTTCAGGGACCGCACCGAGGCTGGCACGCATCTCATGAGCCGCATCCGCCGACTGCTGCAGCGTGCCGAGCTCGATCACAACGAGGCCAACATCCTGCGCGGTATCCTCACCGCTGTGCAGAACCGCCGGCGCCACGCCGGCGAACCGCCCCGATGAGCGCCGCGGCTCCCATCTACCTCGACTACGCTGCGACCACGCCGGTCGATGCGCGCGTAGCCGAGGCCATGGCGGGCTGCCTCACCCTCGGCGGTGACTTCGGCAACGCCTCATCGAGCCACCAGTTCGGCCGCGCCGCGGCGGCGCGCATCGAGCGGGCCCGCGCCCAGGTGGCAGCCCTGATCGGCGCGAGCGCCGACGAGATCGTCTTTACTTCCGGCGCTACGGAATCGAACAACCTCGCGATCCTCGGCGTGGCGCGCGCCAACGCCGATCGTGGCCGCCACCTGGTGACTGCGCGCACCGAGCACAAGGCGGTGCTCGATCCCTGCAAGCACCTCGAGAAGGAGGGTTTCAGCGTCACCTACCTGACGCCCGAACGCTCGGGGCTCGTTACCCCCGGCGCCGTCGCCGCGGCGCTGCGCCCCGACACGCTGCTGGTCTCCCTGATGTGCGTGAACAACGAGGTCGGCGTCGTGCAGGACCTCGCTGCGATCGGCGCACTTTGCCGCGAGCGTGGCATCGCCTTCCACAGCGACTGTGCCCAGGCAGCGGGCAAGGTGCCGCTCGACCTGAAAGCGCTGCCGGTCGATTTCCTCTCGTTCACCGCCCACAAGATCTACGGCCCCAAGGGAGTCGGCGCGCTGTACGTGCGCGCGAGCGCCAGGGGGCTGTTGCAGGCGGTGACCTACGGCGGCGGCCAGGAACACGGTTGGCGCCCCGGGACGCTTGCGACCCACCAGATCGTCGGCTTTGGCGCGGCCTGCGAGATCGCCGCGGCCGAGCTGCCCGCTGAGAGCGCACGGCTCACCGCGCTGCGCGAGCGCCTCTGGAGCCTGCTGAGCCGGCTCGGCGGAGTGCACCTGAACGGGGCGGACGCCGTGCGCGTGCCGGGCATCCTCAACGTGTCCTTCGAGGGCGTCGAGGGCGAGAGCCTGGTGAGCGCGCTCCCGGAGCTTGCAGTCTCGACCGGTGCCGCATGCAACTCCGCGTCCGCGGAAGCGTCCTACGTATTGAGGGCGCTCGGGCGGGATGCGCTGCTCGCCGGCAGTTCGCTGCGCCTGAGCGTCGGGCGCTTCACCCGAGCTTCGGAGGTCGAGCTTGCCGCCGCCGCCATCACCCGCGAGGTGAGGCGGTTGCGGGCGCTTTCTCCGGCTGCGGGAGTGGCGCAGGTCCTCGAGCTTGCCGGGGAGGACGCAGCCGGCACGGTGCTGAGCGGCGAGGCGGGCGGGCCGAGGGACGAGACCTGGGTGCGCTTTCACCTGCTCATCGAGGGCGACACTGTGAAGGACGCACGTGTTCAGGCCTTCGGCTGCCCTCATACTTTGGATGTGGCCGGCTGGCTGTGCCAGGAGCTCAGGGGCCGCACCCGCGGGGCGTTGCCTCCGGGGAGACCGGCGGACTGGGCGGCGAGCCGCTCGGTTCCGGTCGAGAAGCTCGGGCGGCTCCTGGTGATCGAGGACGCGCTGCGTGCCTGCTTATTGCAATGGCCATAAGCGCTAGAATATTGAGGACTGATGGCTATCTCGCTGACTGAATCCGCGGCTGAACGCGTCAAGAGCTTTCTCGCTGCCCGGGGCGGCGGCATCGGACTGCGGCTCAGCGTGCGCAAGACCGGCTGCTCGGGCTTCGCCTACGTGGTGAACTACGCCGAATCACAGCAGCCCGGCGACACGGTGTTCGAGGACCGCGGGGTGCGGGTGTTCGTGGACTCCGGGAGCCTCGGCCTGCTCGATGGTACGATCGTCGACTTCGTGAAGCAGGGCCTCAACGAGGCGTTCCGCTTCCGCAACCCCAACGTGAAGGGCGAATGCGGCTGCGGCGAGAGCTTCTCGGTCTGAAGTCTCGAGCCCGCCCCGTCAGGGCGGGCCGGCGGTCCAAAAAAAGCCTTACCAAACCGGCACTTCCGGCGCCGCGCAAATTGCCGCGGGAGCGCCGGCCAAGTACACTTGCCCGCTTGCCTGCGGGCCCCCCGCATCCATCCGCCTTCAGAACACGAGGACCCATCGAATGGCGCTCGAGCGCACCCTTTCCATCGTCAAGCCCGACGGAGTCACCGGCAATCTCATCGGCGAGGTGTATCGCCGCTTCGAGAAGGCCGGACTCTCGATCATTGCCGCACGCATGCTGCACCTCTCGCAGCGCGAGGCCGAGGGCTTCTATGCCGTGCATCGCGAGCGTCCGTTCTTCAAGGATCTGGTGCGCTACATGACCTCGGGCCCCGTGATCGTGCAAGTGCTCGAGGGCGAGAACGCCATCGCGCGCAACCGCGATCTGATGGGCGCCACCGATCCGAAGAAGGCCGCCCCGGGCACGATCCGCGCGGACCTCGCGACCAGCATCGAGCAGAACGTCGTGCATGGCTCGGATGCGGCCGACACTGCGGCGCGCGAGATCGCCTACTTCTTCAGCACGACGGAGCTGCATCCGCGCAGCTGACGCAAGCGCCGTCCCGCCCATGAGCACGTCCGCCGCCGAGCGCACCAACCTGCTGGGACTGCCGCGCCCCGCGCTCGAGAGCTTCGTGGCGCAGCTCGGCAGCCGGCCGTTTCGCGCCCGGCAGCTCATGAACTGGGTCTACAAGCGCGGCACGGGCGGGTTCGCCGAGATGACCGACCTCGCCAAGGATTTCCGCACCCGGCTCGCCGCGCAGGCCGAGGTGCGCACGCCCGAGATCGTGCGCGTGCAGCGTTCCGCCGACGGCACCGTCAAGTGGCTGCTGCAGGCGGATGCGACCCAGGCGTTCGAGATGGTGTTCATCCCCGAGCCCGACCGTAGGACGATGTGCATCTCCTCCCAGGTGGGCTGCGCGCTCGACTGCTCGTTCTGCGCGACGGCGCAGCAGGGTTTCAACCGCAACCTCAGCACGGCGGAGATCGTCGGCCAGGTGTGGCTCGCGAGCACTCAGCTCGCGCGCGAGGTGGCCGCGGCGGATCCGGCGGCCGCCGGTACCGAAGCACCGCTCGAGCGCCGCGTGACCAATGTCGTCCTCATGGGCATGGGCGAGCCGCTCGCGAACTTCCGCAACGTCGTGCCGGCGCTCGACATCCTCCTCGACGACTTCGGCTTCGATCTGTCGCGCCGCCGCGTGACGCTGTCGACCTCGGGGCTCGTGCCGCAGATCTACAAGCTCGCCGAGGTGAGCAACGTCGCGCTGGCGGTGTCGCTGCACGCCCCCGACGATGCGCTGCGCAACGAGCTCGTGCCCATCAACCGCAAGCACCCGATCGCCGAGCTCCTGCCCGCCTGCTGGCACTATCTCGACGAGCAGAACGGCCGCAGCGTCACCTTCGAGTACGTGATGCTCGATGGCGTGAACGATTCCCCGGCGCAGGCGCGCGCCGTGGCACGGCTCCTCAAGGGCCATCCCGCCAAGGTGAATCTCATCCCCTTCAATCCGTTCCCCGGCACCCGCTACACTCGCTCGCCGGCGCCCGTCATCCAGCGCTTTCGCGACGAGTTGCTGCAGCGCGGCGTGCTCGCCACCGTGCGCCGCACGCGCGGCGAGGACATCGATGCCGCCTGCGGGCAGCTCGCCGGAAGAGTGATCGATCGCACCACCGTGCGGCTCGGGAGCAAGGTGATCGGCGTCGCCGTACAACCATGAGAAGAAACGTGAACAACACCACCCGCCCGCGAGGCCAGCTGCCGGCTTTGGCCGTCATCGCGGCCGTGATGCTCGTCGCCTGTGCGACCAGGAGCAGTAAGCCGCTGCACATGGCCGATCAGCGCGAGGCGGCCGCCGACAACGTCCAGCTCGGCATCAACTACATGAATCAGGGCGACCTGAACCTCGCCAAGACCAAGCTCGATCGCGCGCTCGAAGAGGATCCGAACAACGCCAACGTGCACAGCGCGCGCGCCATGCTGTTCGAGCGCATGAACCAGCTCGCCAAGGCCGACGAGGAGTTCCGTGCGGCCCTGAGGCTCGCGCCGCACGACCCGGACGTCATCAACAACTACGCCGTGTACCTGTGCCAGAACGGCCGCACCGAGGAGGGCGTCAAGCGCTTCCTCGAGGCTGCGCACAACCCGCTCTACCGCACGCCGCAGGCGGCTTACACCAACGCCGGCGTGTGCCTGCGCGCCGCCAAGCGCGACGACGAGGCGCGCGTCAACTTCGACGCCGCGATGCAGCTGCGGCCGAACTACGGCGAGGCCGCCTTTCAGCTCGCCACGCTCGACTTCGACCAC
Source organism: Steroidobacteraceae bacterium (assembly GCA_035625955.1). GTDB lineage: Bacteria > Pseudomonadota > Gammaproteobacteria > Steroidobacterales > Steroidobacteraceae > 13-2-20CM-66-19. Next base: position 5,319 of record DASPOP010000389.1, read on the forward strand.
GGCCAGCTGGGCGCGGCGCGCGCCCGCATCGACGGCTACATCGGCACCTATCAGGCGACCCCGGACCTGCTGCTGCTCGGCGTGCGCGTGGCACGGGCGCAGGGGGATGCGGTGGCCGCGCAGCGCTATGCACGGCGGCTGCAGCTCGACTATCCGGGCTCGGACCAGGCGCGTGCCCTGGCCACGCTCGACAAGAACCGCGGCTGAAGCCCATGGCGACCAGCGAGGCGGTCGGCGGAGCGCGCGAGCGCATCGGTGCACGGCTGCGCAGCGCGCGCGAGGCGCGCGGGCTGACGACGCTGCAGGCGGCGGAGAAGCTGCACGTCGACCCGCGCATTCTCGAAGCGCTCGAGGCGGAGGATTTCGCCGCGCTCGGCGCCGCCGTGTACGTGCGCGGCCACCTGCGCCGCTACGCCGAGCTGATCGGCGAAGCACCCGCGGAGCTGCAGAGCCTGTACACGGCCGCAACCCCGGCGCCGGATCTCACGCGCATTCCTCACCACACCCCGCCCGCCCGATCCGCGCGCCTCCTGGCGCTCGCGCTGCTGCTGCTCGTCGGCATTGCGGTCGTGGGGCTCGTGTGGTGGCTGCTGACGCTGCCGGCCGCAAAGCCGCAGCCGGTGTCGGCCGAGCTGCCGGCCGGCGCGCCGAACCCGCCGGGCTCGGCATCGGCCGCGCGGCTGATGACGGCGGTCGAGGCACAGTCGGGCGGCGGCGGTGCTGCCGCCGCCGGCGAAGTGCAGCTCGCCCTGAGGTTCTCCGAGCTGAGTTGGGTCGCGGTGTACGACGGCTCGGGACGGCGCCTGGAGGAGGGACTCAACGCCCCTGACAGCACGCGCACGGTCTCGGGTGCGCCGCCGCTCAAGGTGGTGATCGGCAACGCACCGGGCGTGGCCGTGCAGCTCAACGGTCGCAAGGTGGCGCTGGAGGGACTGGTGCACCGGGACGGCACTGCGCGCTTCCTGCTCGACGGCAGCGGGCATGCTGCGCCGGTGCCGCCGGTGGTAGCGCGCCAGTGACGGAGGAGATCCAGCCGATCCGCGGCATGAACGATGTGCTGCCCGCCGAGATCGGCGCCTGGCAGCACCTCGAGGCCGTGACGCGCGAGATCCTCACCGCGTACGGCTACGAGGAGATCCGCGTGCCGGTGCTCGAGCGCACCGAGCTCTTCAAGCGCGCGATCGGCGAGCACACCGACGTGGTCGGCAAGGAGATGTATACCTTCAGCGACCGCGGCGGCGACAGCCTGACGCTGCGCCCCGAGGCGACCGCCGGCATCGTGCGCGCGCTGATCACCAACCGCATGCTGCGCGGCCAGCGCCACAAGCTCTGGTGCCTCGGGCCCATGTTCCGCCACGAGGCGCCGCAGGCCGGGCGCTACCGCCAGTTCTGGCAGGTGGACGTCGAAGCGGTCGGCTGTCCCGGCCCCGACGTCGATGCGGAGCTCATCGCCCTGAGCGCGCGGCTCTGGCAGCGCCTCGGGCTCGAGGGCCTGAAGCTCGAGATCAACTCCCTCGGCACCGCCGAGAGCCGCCGCGCCTACCGCGCGCGGCTGATCGAGTACTTCGGCGCGCACGAGTCGCGGCTCGACGCCGACAGCCGGCGCCGACTGGGCGGCAATCCGCTGCGCATCCTCGACAGCAAGAACCCGCAGATGCAGGAGCTCATCGCCGGGGCACCGCTGCTCATCGAGCATCTCGATGCCGAGTCGCGCGAGCACTTCGAGGCGCTTGCCCGCATGCTCGAGGCGGTGGGGGTGCGTTATGACATCAACCCGCGCCTGGTGCGCGGTCTCGACTACTACAACCGCACCGTGTTCGAGTGGATCACGGGCTCCAGCGGCGCCCAGAATGCCGTATGCTCCGGCGGCCGCTACGACGGGCTGATCGCGCAGCTCGGCGGGGAAGCGACTCCTGCGGTCGGTTTTGCCATGGGCGTCGAGCGCCTCGTGGCGCTGCTCGTGGCCGCCGGCGGCACGCCGGCCGCGGCGCACCCTGATGTCTACGTCGTCGTCAGCGGCGAGCGCGCCGCCGCGCAGGCCCTGACGATCGTCGAACGGCTGCGCAGCGAGCGGCCGCGGCTGCGCTTCGAGCTGAACCTCGGCGGGGGCAACTTCAAGGCGCAGTTCCGCCGCGCCGACAAGAGCGGTGCGCCGCTGGCGCTGATCATCGGCGACGATGAGCTCGCGCGGGGGGTGCTCGGCGTGAAACCTTTGCGCGTGGAGTCGGGTCAGAGCGAGTGCCCGATCGACGCGCTGGCGGCGGGCGTGGATGCCGCCCTGGCGGCTTTGGGAGGAATTGGGTGAGCGAGTATCTGTCTGAAAAAGAGCAATGGGAGCAGATCCGCGTCTGGGTGCGCGAGAACGGCCTGTGGGTAGTGGCCGGCGTGGCGCTGGCCGCGCTCGGCTTGCAGGGCTGGCGCTGGTGGCAGGCGCACGTCGACGAGCGCGGCGTGCAGGCGAGCGCCGCCTACACACGCATGATCGAGGCTCTCGAGAAGGGCGACCGCACCCAGGCGTTCGTCCGGCTGGGGGAGCTCGAGCGCGACTTTCCTTCCTCGCCCTACGCCGACCAGGGCAAGCTCCTCGCCGCGCGGGTATACGTCGAGAGCAAGGAGCTCGACAAGGCGGCGCACGAGCTCGAGACCGTGATGAATAGCTCCAGGGATCACGAGCTCGCCCTGGTGGCGCGCATGCGCCTGGCGCGCGTCGAGATTGCCCAGGGCGAGCCCGACAAGGCGCTCGCCACGCTGAACGCCGCCGCGCCCGGCGCCTTCGCCGCCCGCTATCACGAGGTACGGGGCGATGCTTACTACGCCAAGGGCGACAAGGCAGCCGCGCTCAAGGAGTACCGCGGCGCCGCCGGCAATCCGGAGCTCGGCGATGCCGCGCTGCTCGATCTCAAGATCGCCGATCTCGCCGCAGACGCGCCGCCGGCCAGCGCCGCCGCGGCTCCGGCACCCACCGCCTCCGCGAAGTAACCCATGCGATATCCGACACGCCTTATCTGGATGGTGACGCTGCTCATCGCGATCGCCGCCTGCTCCAAGGACAAGACGATCGACCAGCCGGCGAAGCTCACGCCGATCAACGCGACGCTGCACGTTCAGCGGGTCTGGTCGGCCTCGGTCGACACCAAGAAGTCCGTACCCCTGCGCCTCGGCCTCGGCCTTGCCGTCGACGACGGCCGTGTGTACGCCGCCGGACACAAGGGCGATGTGGTCGCCTTCGAGATCGCCTCGGGCCGGGTCGCCTGGCGCACGCACCTCAAGGCACCGCTCTCCGGCGGCACCGCCGTGGGGGACGGCATGGTGCTGATCGGCTCGAACGACGGTCAGCTCTTTGCGCTCGATGCGGGAAGCGGCCAGAGCCGCTGGTCGGTGCGCGTCGAGGCGAGGTGCTGGCTCCGGCGGCCA
>DASPOP010000390.1:0-18219 GCA_035625955.1 Steroidobacteraceae bacterium
GCGATGCATCCCAACGCCAGCGCGCCGGCCGATTCGGGCCTGATCGACAGCGGACGCAGCGCCCACTTCGACCGCGCGGCCTACGCCGCGTGGCTCAGGGAGCTGCGCGCGGTGTGCTCCGAACGCCGGATCGTTCTCATTCTTGACGAAGTGTTCGCCGGCTTTCGCCTCGCTCGCGGAGGCGCGCAGGAGTACTTCGGCGTGCGCGCCGACCTGGTGACCTACGGCAAGAGTCTCGGCGGCGGCCTGCCGGTGGGGGTCGTCTGCGGGCGGCACGATCTCATGAAGCGCTACGACGACGAGCACCCGCTCGAGGTGTGCCTGGCACGTGGCACGTTCAATTCGCATCCCTACGTGATGGGCGCAATGCACGAGTTCCTGACGCGCCTGGAAAGCGAGCCCATCCGTGCGCTCTACCGCGACCTCGATGCGCTCTGGGAGCGCCGCGCGGCCGAGCTCAATGCGCGGCTGCAGGCGGCGGAGCTCCCGGTTCAAGTGGCCAATCTCTCGTCCATCTGGACCTTCAACTACCTCAAGGCTTCGCGCTACAACTGGATGTTCCAGTATTACCTGCGCGCGCAGGGCCTGTCCCTGAGCTGGATTGGCACTGCACGCCTCATCTTCAGCCTCAACTACGGCGACGCGGATTTCGCCGCGGTCGCGGACCGGGTCGTGGCGGCAGCCGAGGCGATGCGACGCGCAGGCTGGTGGTGGCAGAATCCGGCGCTCACTAACAAGGCGATCCGTCGACGCGTCCTGCGTGAGCTGCTTCAGGCGTGGTGGACCACGTCCTCCATCGGATCGACGAGCTCGCCGCGCAGCAAAGCGAGCGGTGCCCGACAATAGAGTTTGACGTCGTGAAATGGGTCCGTGAGGATCTTCGTGAACCACACGACGCCGGTTAACACACTCTGCTGCACACACAGCTGCACCGTGCGGAACAGCAACGCGCCCACGCCGAGGGCGAGCCAGACCTGACAAACGTGGCGGACGAAGTCGGCATGGCCGTGCGTCGGCGGAAAGATGCCGAACAGCGTCGGATCGAGCCACAGCACCGCGGGTGACGCACCCCAGATCGACAGCAGCACGATCTTGCGCCTCAGGTTGTAGCCGACCTTGATGTCTTCCTTGTGCGCATGCGTGGCGTGGTTCACCTCGTCATAGGCCTTGGACTCGAAGACGAAATGACCCAGCTGGCGCGTCACCATTGCCACCAGCCAGCCGATGAGTGCGGCGGCGACGGGGTTGGTGAAGATGAAGACGTAGGCCGTGAGGAAGCTGAGCGCACTCACCAGGTGCAGGGTCTGGTTGATGCGGCTGTGGTGGTAGTACCGATGATCATCCCAGCGTTGCTTCTTCAGTTCGGCAAGAAAGGCGTGCATTCGCTCCTCCACTGATGCGCCAGCGCGGCTGCGCTCGGGATGAAGGAATTATAGGAAGAGTGTTAAGAACAAATGACAAGCCGCTGTTTTCGTTTGGCAAGCTTCACATCCTTGTCACGATCCTGGCCGAGCATGTGCGGCGCACCATGAGAATCATGATCGTGACAGACGCCTGGTTTCCGCAGACCAACGGTGTCGTGAACACTCTGGCGCAGACCTCCGCCTGGCTCGTGAGATTCGGCCATGAGGTGATGATCACCGCACCGCGGGACTTCCGTACCATACCCTGCCCGAGCTATCCCGAGATCCGGGTGGCCGTGAGGCCGATGGCAGCTCTGGCGCGCAAGTTCGCATTCTTCCGGCCGCAGGCAGTACACATTGCTACCGAGGGCCCGCTCGGATTCGCCGCGCGGCGCTATTGCCTGAGGCGCGGATGGCGCTTCACGACTTCCTATCACACGCAGTTTCCGCAGTACCTCAAGTCCCGCTGGCCCATACCGCTGTGGCTCTCGTATGCGGCGCTGCGCCGCTTTCACGCGGCCGCGCACCGCTGCATGGTGAGCACGCAGTCGGTTGAGAACGAGCTGCATGCGCGCGGCTTCCGCAATCTCGTGCGCTGGCGGCGCGGCGTGGACACGGAGTTGTTCCGGCCGCGGAGCAAGGAGTTCCTGCAATTGCCGCGTCCCATCGCCGCGTACGTCGGACGCCTGGCGATCGAGAAGAATGTCGATGCGTTCCTGCAGATGCCGTGGCGCGGCTCGAAGGTCGTGATCGGAGACGGGCCCGAGCGGGCACGCCTCGAGGCCCGGTACCCCGAGGCCGTGTACGCGGGCTTTCGCCACGGCGACGATCTCGCCGCCCGCCTCGCGGCGGCCGACGTGCTGGTGTTCCCGAGTCTCACCGACACCTTCGGCCTCGTGAATCTCGAGGCGATGGCCTGCGGCGTGCCGGTGGCGGCCTTCCCCGTCACAGGTCCGATCGACGTCGTCCAGGATGGCGTGACCGGAGCGCTCGATGCGGATCTCGGCAAGGCGGCGGCGCGGGCGCTGCAGATCGATCCGCGCGCGTGCCGCGCCCGCGCACTGCAATCGAGCTGGACGGCGTGCACGCGCGAGTTCGAGGCCAACCTGATCACCTGCCGTCCGGGGCCGCTGCCGCAGAGCGCCACCAAGCGCCCCGTCATCGAGCGAGCCGCCTGAATGACTCGCTGAAAACCCCGACGCCAGCGCGCATTCTCCAATCCAAGGGCCTGACGTCGCATGCAGTCGCCTGGTGGCATACATCGCTGCGTGCGATCGCCGTTCTGAACCTAATTCTCTGGTCGCTCGCCGGCGTCGCCGTCGCACGCGAACACGATGCCAGCTGCTGCCTGCAGCTGCTGCTGTCCGCCGTGTACGTGGCGGGGTGCGCATTCCGTTCTTTCCTGCCGGTGATCGACATCCCGCGCTTGGTTCTCGTCGACTCCCGACTGTCCAGCGTGCTCGTCGGCCGCTCGGTCGCCACCGTGGCCGAGCTGTGCTTCGCCGCCCAATGGGCGCTGTTACTGCACCGCGCCGCGGCGTCGGGCGGCGCCCCGGTCGCACTGGCGATGTCACTGGCCGTAGTACCGCTGGTCGTGCTCGCCGAGGCATGCTCGTGGTACGCCGTGTTGATCACCGAGCAGCGCGCTCATGCGGCTGAGAATTCACTATGGGGACTGGCGGCAGCGCTGGTGGTGGCCGGCCTGTTGGTGATCGGACCGCAGCGACTTCCGGCCCTGTATCCCCTGATCATCGCCGGGGGCGTCATCTACGTCGTGTTCATAGTCGTCTACGATGTGCCGATGTACTGGGCGCGGTGGCGCACCGACCAGGCCAGGGGACGCGGATACTCGAGCATCGCCGCGGGCATGGTCGACGTCTGCAGACGCTGGACGGTGTCCTACCGCTGGGAGGACTGGAGCGACGAGGTCGCGTGGATGTCGCTCTATTTCACCTTCGGGGTGTGGAGCAGTATCTGGCTGGTCCACGCATCACTGGCCTTCGGGCACGGCAGCTGACGGCCCGGTGGGATCGGCGAGGTACGCGCGCTCGAGCTCCTCGCGCTCGTCATCGCTCAGCTCCGGGCTGAAATGGAGGATTTGCTCCAGGACCTCGTTGCTCTCGAAGTAAGTCTTGCGGCAGGCGAGGTGCACATACCCGCCCGGCGAGAAGCGCCCGCTCCCGTAAAAGACCAGCCGGATGCGCCAGCTGCCGCGTGCGATGATCTCGTGACAGCTGCGGCAGCGGGCTTGCCCGCTGCGCGCGCGCTCGGCGCCATCGATGCGCGGGATGCGCCGCTGCGCGAGGCTGCTGCGCGCCGCACGCTCGAGAGCCTGCCGTTCCGGCACCTGCTGCAGCATTTCGCCGAGTGCCTGAAGAAGAGGCTCGGGCCGCTTGAAGGCCGCACACGCCGGATGAAACCACAGCGTCATCTCACCCTCCCCATAAGGGTTGGGCAGGCGCTCGCCAAAGCGCAGCTCTCCCCGGCCGATCGGGCGCGCGCAGCCGCGGCACTGGGAGCGGCCGCTCGTGGCGGGTACCAGCACATGAGCCACACTCGAAGCATAAGCCAGACCCGGCTAAGCCGGGCGGGCGCCTGTGCGGCAGCGGGAAATTCCGCCGCCCGCGTCGAGGCCCGCGTGTGGGCTAGAATCGACGCCGGCGCCACCTCCCGAGCGACAACACGAGTGCGCCTGAAGGGGTATTCATGCTGGTCGTCACGACCGAGAACGTTCCGGGTTACCGGGTGCGCGAGGTCAAGGGTCAGGTATTTGGCGTCGTCGTGCGAAGCCGCGGCCTCGGCGGCAACATCATGGCGGGGCTGCGCTCCATCGTCGGCGGCGAGATCACCGAGTACACGCAGCTGCTCGAGGAGGCGCGCCGCCATGCAGTGGACCGCCTGGTGAAGAACGCGAGCCTCATGCAGGCGAACGCCGTCGTGATGATGCGCTTCGATTCCGCCGAGATCGGCCAGACGATGAGCGAGATCGTGGCGTACGGCACGGCGGTGGTGCTCGAGAAGGCGGGTTGAGTGCTGCGCACACTGCTGCTCGTGTTCGCGGGCGCGCTGGCGCTTGTGGGTGTGATCCTCCTCGCCCGCGGTCAGCTGGGCGCCGGAGCCTACACCCTCGGGCTCGGCGGGCTCATCGTGCTCGGGACCGTGTTCGAGGGGCGCTATCGCCATGGCGATGCCCGGCCGGAGGCCCGCTGGCAGCCGACCGGCGAGCGCTTCCAGGATCCGCAAACGGGCAAGACCGTGCAGGTGTTCTACGATCCTGGAAGCGGCGAGCGCCGCTACGTGAGCGACTCACAGGGACCGCCCGCCTAGGCTCGCTCAGCGCGTGGCTGCTGAGCCGCTGACGAGCACCGGGCTGCCCGCGGAGACCTGGCCCGGACCGAGGTTGGTGCGCAGGAAATCGGTAACCTTTCGATACAGCACCAGCCGCATCTCGGGGCGCATCAGACTGTGCTCGCCGTGCCTGATGAGCACCAGCTCGTGACGCAGGCCCTGTTTCGACAGCGCCCGATCCATCGCCTTGCTCTGCTCGGCGAGCACGGTGTAGTCGTCCTCGCCGTGCACCAGCAGCACCGGCACCCGGATGCGATCGACGTGCTCCAGCGGCGACTCGGCGCGCAGTGCCGCCGGATCGGTTCCCATGGCATCGCCCGCGGAGTCCTTGCCGCCGTAGAAACGCTCGTCATCGAGGGCCATCTGCGACATGTCGGACACACCCGCGATGCTCACCGCGCAGCGGTAGAGATCCGGCTCCTTCTCCACGCCGGTGAGTGCCGCGTAGCCGCCGTAGCTCCAGCCGACGATGCCTAAGCGCGCGGGATCCGCGATCCCCTGCTCGATGAGCCAGTGGGCGCCGGCCGTGATGTCCGCGTGCATGATCGTGCCCCAGGCCTGGTGCCCCGCGTCGCGCCACTGCTCGCCGTAGCCGGTCGAGCCGCGGAAGTTGAGCTGCAGCACCGCGTAACCGCGGTTCGCGATCACCTGTACCAGCGGATCGTAGCCCCAGTGATCGCGTGCGTACGGCCCACCGTGGGGCAGCACCACGGCGGGCAGGCGTTGACCCGGTTGGCTGCCGAGCGGCAGCGTCAGGTAACCCGGGATCGCGATGCCACCCGGCCCCGGCACGGTGACGGGCTTCATGGGCGCGAGCCGCGCTTCGTTGAGGTTCACGTCCTGCCGGCCGAGCTCGGTGAGGCTGCCGGTCGCGCTGTCGAGCAGGTGGTAGCGCGGCGGCATCACGTCGCTGAAGGAGACTGCGACCAGCCTGCTTTCGTCGCGGCTCGAATCGACGACCACGTGATAGGCGCCGGGGAGCGCACGCGCGAGCGTCGCCTCGATCGCCGCGGCGCGCGAGTCGATGAAATGCGTGTGCGGCCGGTCGGTCTCGTAGACGAAGCCGGCAACGTGGCGGTCGAGCGGCCACTCGAGGATGCCGCCCACGTCGACCTCGGGGAGCGAGAACAGCAGCTTCAGGTCGCTCGCCGGCGCGTCGAGGTCGATCTGCCAGACCGCGGTGCGCCCCTGGTAAGGGGCAAACACCAGCAGATCGTTGGGCCGCGCGCCGAAGGCGAGCGGATCGAAGCGCGTGCGGTCGAAGCGCTTGAATTCCTCGAGCGTGCGCCAGGGTGCGTCCGGGCCGTTGCGGGCGATGTAGACGCCGGTGTCGTCCCGAAAGCCGTAACCGAAGCGCACCACACCCGACGGGTCGGCGGTCCAGTCCATCACCGGCGGCTGCGCGGGGACTACCAGCTTCAGGCCTCCGCGGTACACGTCGAGCTTGTAGACCGAAGGGAAGACGCTGCCCTCGTCGCCGAGCTCGATGAGCACGTGATAGGAATCGTCCGGCAGCCAGTGGATGATCCGGTCCTGAAACTGGGAGCGCGCCGCCGGCGGCAGCCGCGCGAAGAAGGCGCTACGGAACAGTATCTGCAGCGAGCCGCCGTCGGCATCGACCGCCAGCAGCCGCGAGGCGGGATAGAGCCGCTCGGGCTGGCCGCCGCGCGCGACCCCGTCGAGGTGACACAGGAGACGATCGTTGGTCTTGAACTCGCAGTGGTTCACCGAGAAGGCGCCCGCGGCCGCGTTGAGGATGATGCGCTCGCGAGCGGCGCGCAGGTCGCGCACCGCGATGTACGGCTGCCCGGCGACGCTTCTCAGGTAAACCAGCTTGCCGCCGTCGGGCGAGAGGTGCGGCTCGGCCATCTGAGGTCCGGCGGCGAACACCTCGAGCGGGATCTCCGGACCCGAAGTCGCCGCGGGCGCGGACTCGCGCGGCGGTGCGGGAGCGCGGATCACCGCCGGGAGCGGCGGCGGCATCGCCGGAACCGTCATGATCGGCGGCCCCATGTTGCGCGTCGGCGGCGAGCTCCAGGCCAGCGGCGCCGCGAGAGCTCCCGCGGCGCACAATGTGCGCGCGAGCGTGCACAGGACCCGCGCCATCGGCACCTCCTCGCTCACGGCCCCGCGGCCGCCAGCGCCCGGGTAACATCCTCGATCAGATCGTCCAGGTCCTCAAGACCGATCGAGAGCCGTACCGTTCCCGGCGTGATCGCCGAGATCCGCTGCTGCCCGGCATCCAGCTCACGTCCACTCATGATCTGCGCGGTCAGGACCAGGGACTCGCCCGAGCCGAGGCTGGGCGTGAGCGCAAAGAGCTCGAGCGCGTCGGCGAAGCGCCGCGCGGCCGCCTCCCCGCCGTGCAGGTCGAAAGTGACGATGCTGCCGAAGTCGCGCATCTGCCGCGCCGCGAGCGCGTGCTGCGGGTGCGCGGGCAGCCCCGGATAATGCACCCGCGCCACCGCCGCGTCGCCGGCGAGCAGCTGCGCGATGGCGAGCGCACGCTCGCACTGCGCCGGGTAGCGCACGAAATAGGTCTTGAGCCCGCGCAGGATCAGGAAGGCGGCGTGCGGGTCGAGCGTACCGCCGAGCGCACCGAAGTCGGTGTGCATGCCGCGGATCAGCTCGGCGCGCGCGATCACCGCCCCTCCCATGACATCCCCGGCGCCCGAGGCGTACTTGGTCAGACTGTGGACGAACACGTCCAGGTCGAACTCGCCATGCTGGTGGAACCCGGCGAAGGTGTTGTCCATCACCGTGAGGGCGCCGGCGGCGCGCGCCGCACGCGTGATGGCGGCGATGTCGGCGATCTTGGTCACCGGATTGGTGGGGCTCTCGAAATACACCAGCCGCACCGGCTGCCCGCCGAGCACGCGCTCGATGCCCGCCGTGTCCTCGATCGAGAGCATGGTGTGCGTCACGCCGAAGCGGCCGAGCACCCGGCGGATGAGATAGCGGGTCGGATTGTAGGTCTCGACGAAGCACAGGATGTGATCGCCGGCGCGCGTGAGCGCGAGCAGCGTCTGCGCGATCGCGCCCACCCCGGTCGCCGTGACCAGGCAGTCCTCGCGCCCCTGCAGCTCGGCCAGCAGCTGCTCGAGCTGCCGGGTCGTGGGGTTCGCCGAGCGCGTATAGAAGAATCCCGGACGCTCGCCGCGCAGGAACGCTTCAGTCTCCGCCAGCGTCTCGAACTCGAACTTGACGCTCTGGTAGATGGGCGCCACCACCGCGCGGTTGCCGGGCGGCAGGGGAACTTCCGGAGGATGGTTGACGCGCGTGGACTTTTTCATCGCGGCGCTCAGAGCTCGAGGGTGAAGCGGTCGGCGTCGAGGTGCGCCGGGAATTTCCCGCGGAAGGCCTGCAAGCGGCCGGCATCGAGCGCGACGGTGACCAGTGCGGGCTCGCCGCCGAGCTCCGCGAGCGGCTGCCCCAGGTAATCGATCGCGGCGCTGTCGCCCGCGTGCGCGATCCCGTGCGCATCGGATCCAATGCGGTTGACGCCGACGACGTAGGCCTGGTTCTCGATGGCGCGCGCCTTGAGCAGCGTCCGCCAGGCAAGCGCGCGCGGCGCGGGCCAGTTGGCCACGTAGATGAGCAGCTCGTAGTCGAGCCCGGCACGGCGGCGGCTGAAGACCGGGAAACGCAGGTCGTAGCACACCAGCGGACAGATGCTGAAGCCGCGCCACGGCACGGTCCAGGCGGAGCCGCCCGGCGTGAAGTGCTCATGTTCCCGTGCCATGCGAAACAGGTGCCGCTTGTCGTAAGTCTTCAGCGGCGCGCCGCCGGGCTCCGCCCACAGCAGCCGGTTGTAGCAGCGGCCGCCGTCCGCCGTGATGACGCTGCCGGTGATCGCCGCGTCGAGCTCCTGCGCGAGATCCCGGAGCCACACCGCCGTCGGCCCACCGGCCGGCTCACCGAGGCGCTCGACCTCCATGCTGAAGCCGGTCGTGAAGGTCTCCGGCAGTACCACCAGATCGGTGCTGCCGGCGAGGGGGCTCAGCAGCGCCGCGAAACGCTCGCGGTTGGCGGCGGGCTCGCCCCACACGAGCGGCTGCTGCACCAGTGTGACCCGCAGTTCCGTCATGACTCATCCCCCGCCGAGGCGCGCGGCGAAGGCCGCGAGCCGTGCCGCGGCCTGATCGAGGGTGCTGTCGCGCTTGGCGATGCACAAGCGCAGACAGCTCAAGGGCGGCGGCGCGGCATAGAACGGCGACAGCGGGATGGTCGCGACGCCGGCCTCGGTGAGCAGCCGCTCGGCGAAGGCGAGATCGCCGGGAGGGGCGAACTCGCTGAAATCGAGCAGCTGGAAATAGGTGCCCTGCGCCGGTGGCAGGCGGAAGCCGGAGCGCGCGAGCGCGGCGCGCAGCCGATCGCGCTTGGCCTGGAAGAACGGCGCCAGCTCGCGCCAGCCGTCCGGCTTCTCGGCGAGATATGCGGCGATCGCGTGCTGCAGGGGATGGGCGATGCTGAAGGTGTTGAACTGGTGCACCTTGCGCAGCTCCTGGGTCATCGCCGGCGGCGCCACGCAATAACCGATGCGCACGCCGGTCGCGTGCAGCGTCTTGCCGAAGGAAAACACCGCGAAGCTCTTGGGCGCGAGCTCGGCATGGGTCAGCACGGAGGTGTGGCGGCCCGCGTCGAACACCACGTGCTCGTACACCTCGTCCGAGAGCACCACGACGTCCCGGCCGCGGATCGCCTGCGCCAGCGCCTCGACATCGGCGGCGCTCGCCACCGTGCAGGCCGGGTTCGACGGACTGTTGAGGAGCAGCAGGCGGGTGCGCTCGTTGAGGGCTGCACGCACCCGCTCCCAGTCGTAGCGGAAGTCCGGAGGCTCAAGCGGCAGGCGCACGCAGCGCCCGCCGGCGAGCCGCACCGCCGGCTCGTAGGAATCGTAAGCGGGATCGAACGCGATCGCCTCGTCCCCCGGACCGATCGCCGCCTGGATGGCCGAGTAGATCGCCTCGGTCGCACCCAGCGTCACGGTGATCTCGCTCTCGGGATCGACGTCGAGGCCGTAGCAGGCGGAGAGCTTCGCCGCGATGCGTTCGCGCAGCTGCGGCAGGCCTTCCATGGGCGCGTACTGGTTATGGCCGGTACGCATCGCCTCGCCCACCAGCTCCGTCAGGCGCGGATCGATATCGTAGTCGGGGAATCCCTGGCCGAGGTTCAGCGCGCCGAGCTCGCGTGCACGGCGCGACATGACGGTGAAGATCGTCGTGCCGACCTCGGGTAGCTTGCTGGCTCTCACGGCAGGTCGCGCCGCCCCTCAGGTCCTCAGATCCCGGCCTCGGCCGCGGCCATGGCCGCGCCGACCACGCCCGCCTGGCCGGCGAAGTGTGCCGGGCGCAGCTGCGCCTCCGAGCGCAGCAGGGGCGCGAACTCGGCGAAGCGCTCGCTCACCGCCCCGCCGAGGATGAAGAGATCGGGCCACAGCAGATCGTGCAGGCGCTTCAGGTACTCGTTGACCCGCGCGATCCATGCGGGGAAGTCGAGCTTCTCGGCGGTGCGCACGCGCGCCGAGGCCCATTTCTCCGCATCCATGCCGTTGAGCTCCAGGTGCCCGAGCTCGGTGTTGGGATAGAGCTTGCCGTCGCAGAACAGCGCCGTGCCGATGCCGGTGCCGAGCGTCACCATGATGACGGTACCGGCGACGCCCCGCCCCGCTCCCCAGCGCATCTCGGCGATACCGGCCGCGTCCGCGTCGTTGAGGAACAGCGCCGGGCGGCTGAGCGCACGCGCCGCGAGCGCCGCCCCGTCGGTGCCGATCCAGCCGTGATCGACGTTGGCGGCGGTGCGGGTCGTACCCTGCTTGATGACGCTCGGGAAAGCGATGCCCACGCCGCCCGCGGCTCCCGGCAGGCGCGCGGCGAGCGAGGCGAGCACCGGCATCATCGCCTTGGGGGTCGAGGGCTGCGGCGTATGCGCCGAGATCAGTCCGCCCACGAGGCGGCCCGAGTCGACGTCGACCAGGCCGGCCTTGATCGAGGATCCGCCCACATCGATTCCGAGAACGTTGCGTGACACGCGGATCCCCCCTCACAGGTTGGCGGCGGCGGCGAGCTGCAGGTCGCGCTTGCGCCGGCGCTGTTGGTAGCGCATCCATACGCTGGAGACGGCGATACCGGTCGCGACCAGCAGCACCAGGATGGTGGCGAGCGCGTTCACGTCGGGAGTCACCCCGAAGCGCACCTTGGAGAACACCACCATGGGCAGCGTGCTCGAGCCGGGACCGGCGACGAATTGCGTAATGACCAGGTCATCCCACGAGAGTGTGAACGCCAGCAGCCACCCCGAGGCGATCGCCGGCAGGATGAGCGGCAGGGTGATGCGGAAGAATACCTTGAGCGGCCGGGCGCCCAGGTCCATGGCCGCTTCCTCCAGCGACTCGTCGAAGCCGGCGAGGCGCGACTGCACCACCACGGTCACGTAGGCCATGCAGAAAGTGATGTGGGCGAGCGCGATGGTGACCGCGCCGACGCCCTTCGGCCAGCCGATCAGCTGCCCGAGGGCGACGAACAGCAGCAGCAGCGAGAGCCCCGTGATGACCTCGGGCATGACGATGGGAGCGGTGACCATGCCGGCGAGCAGCAGCCGCCCGCGGAAGGCGCCGAGCCGCGCCAGCGCCACGCCGGCGAGCGTCCCGAGCACCACGGCGACACTCGCCGCGGTGAGCGCAATGCGGATCGAGAGCCAGGCGGCGGTGAGGATCTGCTGGTTGTGCACCAGCACGCCGTACCACTTGAGCGTGGGCGAATGCGCGGCGTCCCACACCGTGACCAGGCGCGAGTTGTTGAAGGAGAACACGATCATCGAGACGATCGGCACGTACAGAAACACCAGGCCGAGAGTGAGCGCGATGCGCGTGAACAGGCCCTGCGGCTTCATTGCGTGGCCTCGAGCTGCCGGCGCTCGACCCGCTGGAACAGCAGGATCGGCAAGATCAGCAGCAGCAGGATCAGGATCGCGACCGCGCTCGCTACCGGCCAGTCGCGATTCTCGAAGAACTCATCCGACAGCACCCGGCCGATCATCAGCTGGTCGGGGCGCCCGAGCAGCGTCGGGATCACGTACTCGCCCACCGCGGGGATGAACACCAGCAGCGAGCCGGCGGCGATCCCGGGGAGCGACTGCGGCAGCGTGATCGCCGCGAACGCCCGCGCCGGCCGCGCGCCGAGGTCCGCCGCCGCCTCGAGCAGCGCCGGATCGTGCTTCTCGAGGTTGGCGTACAGCGGCAGGATCATGAACGGCAGGTAGGAATAGACGATGCCGATGTAGACCGCGAAGTCCGTCTGCAGCAGCGCCAGCGGGTGATGGATCACGCCGAGCGACAGCAGCACGTTGTTGATGACGCCGTTGTTCTTCAGCAGGCCGATCCAGGCGTACACGCGCAGCAGGAACGAGGTCCAGAACGGCAGCACGATCAGCATCAGCAGCAGCGGCCGGGTCGCGGCGCCGGCGCGCGCGATGGCGTAGGCCATCGGGTAGCCCAGAGCCAGACAGCACAGCGTCGAGAGCGCCGCCACCTTGAGCGAATACAGGTACGAGCTCACGTACATCGGGTCGGTGAACAGGAACGAGTACGCCGACCAGTGCACCTCGATGTGCGGCGCGCCGTGGTGCCAGCTGAGGAGCGGCGTGTACGGCGGGATGGCGAGGCGCACCTCGGAGAAGGAGATGCGGAATACGATGATGAACGGGATCAGGAACAGCACCAGCAGCCAGAGCGTCGGCACTGCCGCGATCAGCCGCCGGCCCATTGCTTGGTTGAGGCGCACCGCCATCCCTACTCGGTGAGCACCACCGGGCTCGAGCCGTGCCACGAGAGCCACACGCGTTCCTCGCGCGCGATGGGGCGCTCGGCGCCGCGCAGCACGTTCGGCAGCGTCACCCGCAGCATGTGACCTGAGTCGAGGCGCACCAGGTAGATCGACATGTCGCCCATGTAGGCGATCTCCTTGACCGTGCCGGCCACCAGGTTCTCGGTCCGCGCCCCCTCGGCGCCGGCGGCCGGCGTGCGCGCGATCTGGATCTTCTCGGGCCTGATGGCGGTCCACACCGTGGCGCCATGGGCGCTGCCGCCGGCGCGCTCGGCGCGCACGGTGCAGCCGAGGTCGGCGCTGGTGATGCACAGGCCGTCGGCGCCGTTCGCCAGGACCTGGCCCTCGAACATGTTGACCGAGCCGATGAAGTCGGCGACGAAGCGCGAGGCGGGGGACTCGTAGATGTCGCTCGGCGTGCCGACCTGCACGATGCGGCCGTGGTTCATGACCCCGAGCCGCGTGCCGAGCGTCATCGCCTCCTCCTGATCGTGCGTCACCACGATGAAGGTGACCCCGAGGCGCTGCTGGATGTTGAGCAGCTCGAACTGGGTGTGCTCGCGCAGTTTCTTGTCGAGGGCGGCGAGCGGCTCATCGAGCAGCAGGAGCTTGGGGCGCTTGACCAACGCGCGCGCCAGGGCCACGCGCTGGCGCTGGCCGCCGGAGAGCTGGTGCGGCTTGCGCGCGCCGTAGCCGCTCATCTTCACGATCTCGAGAATCTCGCCCACCTGGCGGCGGATGGCGTCGCGCCCGAGATGCTCCTGCTCGAGGCCGAAGGCGACGTTCTTCTCGACGCTCATGTGCGGAAAGAGCGCGTACGACTGGAACATCATGTTCACGGGGCGCTCGTAAGGCGGGACGCGGCTCAGGTCCTGGCCGTCGATCTCGATCCGGCCGGTGGTGGGCGTCTCGAAGCCGGCCAGCATGCGCAGCAGCGTCGTCTTGCCCGAGCCCGACCCTCCCAGCAGGCAGAAGATCTCGCCGCGGCGGATGTCGAGCGACACATGGTCGACGGCGGTGAAATCGCCGAACTTCTTGCTGACATCGCTGATGCGGACGTAGGCGGCGTCGGCGGCGGCGGCCGCGGCTTCGGTTCCGGCGGGCGTAGGTTGCGGGCTCACGGGAGAACGTTACCTTCCAGTCTTGAACCGCGTCCACATGCGGGTGAGGAGCCGCTGGTATTCGGGGGGCCGCGGGCGCTCGGGCACCAGCCGGGCACGCACCTCGGGGGGCGGGTACACCCCGGGGTCGGTCACCACCGCCTCATCGAGCGGCTGTATCGAGGGGATCACTGCGTTCGCGTACTTGATGAGGTTGGAGTTGCGGGCGGCGACATCCGGGCGCAGCAGGAAATTGACGAACAGGTGCGCGTTGCGCACATGCGGCGCGTCCGCGGGGATCGCCAGGACGTCGTAGTTGGCGATGGCGCCCTCCTTCGGGATCGCGTAGGCGAGATCCACCCCCTTGCCGGCTTCCGCGGCACGGTCGTGCGCCTGCTTGACGTCGCCCGACCAGCCCATCGCGAGGCAGATGTCGCCGTTGGCGAGGTTGTCGATGTAGCGCGAGGAATCCACGTAACGCACGTACGGCCGCATCGACTTGAGCACCGCCTCGGCGGCCTTCAGATCCTCGAAGGAATTGCTGGTGGGGTTCCGGCCGATGTAGAGCAGCACCGTGGCGACCACCTCGGAGGGCGCATCCAGGATCGAGATGCCGCAATCCTGGAAGTGCGCCGCCACCGCCGGGTCGAACAGCATGCGCCAGCTGTCGGCCGGCGCATCCGGCATGCGGGCGCGGATCTCCGCCTTGTTGTAGCCCACGCCGGAGGTGATCCACATGTAGTCGACGCTGTAGTCATTGCCCGGATCGTAGAGCGCTTCGGCGCGCGCCACGTCCGGATCGACGTTCTTCAGGTTCGGCAGCTGGCTCTTGTCGAGCTTCTGGTAGATGTCGGCCTGGATCTGGCGCTCGAGGAACGCGCCCGAAGGCACGACCACGTCGTAATTGGTGTGGCCGGTGAGGAGCTTGGTCTCGAGGATCTCGTTGGAGTCGAAGACGTCGTAGTTGACGCGGATGCCGTACTGCTGCTCGAAATCCGTGATCACGCTCGGCTGGATGTAGTCGGACCAGTTGTCGACGTTGAGGACCTTCTCGGACTCCGAGGCCTGCGGGCCCTGCGCCCTGGGGCCCGAGCAGCCGGCGGCGCCGGCCAGCAGCACCACGCAGCACAGAGCAAGATGCCGGAGTCCGGGGGCGCTACTCACGACTCATTCTTATATATAGGGGCTGACCGGCCGCAGGCCGTTTGCGCAATCAAACGTTCAGCAGCAGGTGTTCCCGCTCCCAGGAGCTGATCACCTGCAGGAACACCTCGTACTCGGCCTCTTTGACGATGGTGAATGCCTCGACGAATGGCTCCCCGAGGAGCTTGACCAGCGGCTCGCATTCGCGCAGCTCGCGCAACGCCTCGTCGAGCGAGCGCGGCAGGCCGAACGGCAGGTCGTGGGCGCTGCCGACGATCGGATCCGAGGGCTGGATGCCCTCGGTCATTCCCAGGTAACCGCAGGCAAGCGAGGCCGCGATCGCAATGTAGGGGTTGGCATCCGCGCCGCCGACGCGGTTCTCGACGCGGCGCGCCTGCGCATCCGACATCGGCACCCGCAGTCCCGCGGTGCGGTTGTCGTAGCCCCAGTGCACGTTGATGGGCGCCGACAGATAGCGCGTCAGGCGCCGGTAGGAGTTCACGTTGGCGCAGAACAGCGCCATCGCGGCCGGCAGATAGCGCTGCAGTCCGCCGATGTGGTTGAAGAACAGCGTCGAGGGCGTGCCGTCGGGGTTGCTGAAGATGTTCTTGCGCGTCTTCACGTCCACCACGCTCTGATGGATGTGCATGGCGCTGCCGGGCTCCTTGGCGTGCGGCTTGGCCATGAAGGTCGCGTACATCTTGTGGCGCAGCGCCGCCTCGCGCGCCGTGCGCTTGAAGAGAAACGCCTGGTCGGCGAGATCGAGCGGGTGGCCGTGGATCAGGTTGATCTCCATCTGCGCCGGTCCGTCCTCGTGGATCAGCGTGTCGATCTCGATGTCCTGGTCCTCGCAGAACTGGTAGATGTCGTCGAACAACGGATCGAACTCGTTGACCGCAGCGATGCTGTAGGACTGACGGCCGGGCTCGGCGCGTCCGGAGCGCCCGACCGGGGGTCTGAGCGGATAGTCCGCATCCTTGTTCTGCTCCACCAGATAGAACTCGAGCTCGGGCGCCACGATCGGCTCCCAGCCGCGCTGCGAGTACAGCTCGAGGATATTGCGCAGCACGTGGCGCGGCGCCATCGAGACGCGGCGGCCGTCGGCATAGAAGCAGTCGTGGATCACCTGCGCGGTGGGCTCGGCGGCCCAGGGTACGCGGCGCACGGTCTTGGAATCCGCCTTGAGGACGATGTCGATCTCGGCCGGGCTCATGGCATCGCCGGTCTCGGGCGGATAGTCCCCGGTCACGGTCTGCAGGAACACGCTCTCGGGCAGACGCATGCCGCCGTCCTCAGCGAACTTTTCCGCGGGCATGATCTTGCCGCGGGCGATGCCGGCCATGTCGGGGATGATTGCCTCGACCTCCGAGATGCCGTGATCGCGGAAGAATTGCCGGATCTCACTCACCATGGGCGTGCCTTTCACTTCTGCCTGCTGCGCTCAGCCGCCGCCTTGCCGAAGGCGGCGAACAGCGCGCGCGAAAACGGATTTGCCATGACCTTCCACTCGGGGTGCCATTGCACGGCGAGCGCGAACGTCGTCGCCGCGCGTACCCGGAACGCCTCGATGACGCCGTCCGGAGCCCGCGCCTCGACCGCGAGCGGCGGCCCCAGCCGCTCGATCCCCTGGCTATGGAGCGAGTTCACCCGGATGCGCTCGCCGTCGGCGAGCGAGCGCAATAATCCGCCGGGCTCGAGAGTCACCTCGTGCGCAGGGCCGTACTGCACCTCGAGCGGCTGCCTCTCATCGTCGCGGTGATCGAGGAGACCCGGTACCTCATGCAGCTTCTGATGCAGGGTTCCGCCGAAAGCGACATTCATCTCCTGGAAACCACGGCAGATCCCGAACACCGGCAGACCTGCGTCGACGGCGTGGCGGATCAGGGGCAGCGTCGTGGCATCGCGCGCGGGGTCGTGCAGCGTCCCGGGGGCGCTCGGCGGACCGTCGTAATGACGAGGCTCGACGTTCGAGGGACTGCCGGTGAAGAGCAGCCCGTCGAGCCGCTCGATCAACTCCTCGAACCCGAGCTCCTCGGCGAGCGAGGGGATCAGGAGCGGCGCCGCGCCCGCCGCATCGATCACCGCACGGGCGTACTTCTCCCCGACCATGTGAAAGGGATGATGGCCAACCATGCGCCGGTCGGCGGGAATACCAATGAGCGGGCGGGCGGGTGCCATGACGGCTTACTGCCGGCAGGTGTTTAATATTCTAAACAACTCCTGCCATCTCAACCTCCGGAATGGGAGCTATTAGAACACAGGCTGCGCGCGGAAGCCTCAGGTTGCCAGCCACCCCGCAAGTGGGGTAAAGGCTTAACGGCGGGCATAAGAGCCGCTTCAACCCCGCCAGGAGGCAGCCGGGATTTGCCCCGGCCACCCCCGGCTGGCTATCCTGCGCACCCCGTACGCCCCAGGCGGCGTCAAAATATCTTAAACAGAGCAGAGGCCCTTGGACCATGGGACGCCCGGCTTACGTCGACTCCTATTACGCAGCTTCCGCGCACGCGGCACGCGAGCGGCGGGCTCTCGAGGGTGCGGTCGACTGCGACGTGTGCGTCATCGGGGGCGGGATCGCCGGCTGCTCGGCGGCGCTGCATCTGGCCGAGCGCGGCCTTTCCGTCGTGCTCCTCGAGGAGCACCGCATCGGCTGGGGCGCCTCGGGCCGCAGCGGCGGTCAGGCGCTCTTCGGGGTCGCCGCCGGGCAGGCCAAGCTCACGCACCTCATCGGCGCCGCGGGTGCGCGCGCCGTGTGGGACGTCTCGGTCGAGGGACTTTCGCTGCTGCGCTCGCTCATCGAGCGCTTCCGCATCGACTGCGACTGGGTGGACGGTTATCTGCTCACGGCGGTCAAGCCGCGTCACGAGCGCGAGCTCAAGGCCGAGGTCGCCGAGCTGCGCGAGGTCTACGGCTACCCGAGCGTGCGCTACGTGCAGCGCGAGGAGCTCGCGGCGCTGCTGGCGACCGGGCGCTACCTGGGAGCGCTCTTCGATAGCAACAGCGGCCACCTGCACCCGCTCAACTACACGCTGGGACTCGCCGCGGCGGCCGAGAGCTTCGGCGTGCGCATCTTCGAGGGCAGCCGCGCCACCAGCTTCTCAGCCGCCGCCGCCGCGCGGGTGCGCATCGCCACCGCCGGCGGCGAGGTGCGTGCGCGGCACCTGGTGCTGTGCGGCAACGTGTACCTCGGCGCGACTGCGGCCGCGCTGGCCGCGAAGATCATGGCGGTCGCGACCTACATCGTCGCGACCGAGCCGCTGGGCGAAGCGCGGGCGCGCGCGCTCATCACCAACAATGCCGCCGCCTGCGACATGAACTGGGTGCTCGACTACTTCCGCCGCTCGGCCGACCACCGCCTGCTGTTCGGCGGACGCGTCAACTACTCGGGCCTGCGCTCCTTCGACG